>NZ_JBRFJE010000021.1:0-31387 GCF_052932165.1 Finegoldia sp. P3-F-LR
TTATATGAGGTATTAGATTCTAAATACTCTTTTACCACTTTCGTTTTGAATTCTGTACTATATTTTGCCATTAAAAAACTGACCTCCTTTAGTTAGTTTTTTGGTCTAACTTTTGGGGGTCAGTTCATTTTCTCACAGCTTTTTTTGATTGCGTAAAATCATGCTTTAATATATTTAGTTGCCCTTCCACTACCTATTTGTTTAATTAAATGTGTGTCTTTTAATTCTTTCAAGGCTCTTTCAATAGTTCTTTGAGAAATATCTGGACAAAGCATAACAATATCAGACTTTGACAATGGTTTTAACGTTTTTTCGAAAATCTTCATAACTCTCTCAGCAGATGTCAAAGATTTTTCTCCGATAAGTCTGAATCTCTCATCACACTCAACATATGCCTTGTAAATAACTGATAACATATATTTTATAAATGACAACTCGTCATTATCTCCAGAATGCCAATTCTCGCTCGATGCTTGTAATTGTTCATAATACATATCCTTAGTATCTTCAATTATCATTTCCAAGGAAATATATTTTCCTACAAAGAAACCATTTTTGTATAAAAGTAAAAGCGTCAAAAGCCTTGACATTCTACCATTTCCGTCATAAAAAGGATGAATACACAAAAAATCATGCACCACAGATGAAATTAATAACAATGGTGGTACTTTTAATTTTACGGCTTCATCATAAGCACTTATCATTTTATCGATATAATTTTCTGTTTCAAATGCAGACACTGGCTGAAACCTTATCTTTTTCTCTCCAAATGCATTTGTTTCCACAATGCTATTATCGATAGTTTTGAATTTCCCTTTATGACTTTCAGAAGAGTAATAATACAACCTACTATGAAGAGTCAAGATATTATTTTTCGTAAAGTCAATATCCGAATAATTTTCGTGGATAATATCCAACACTTCCCTATATCCATATATTTCTTCTTCATTTCTATTTCTAGGTTCACTTTTTTTCTTCATTAACTCTTCTAATCTACTATCATTTGTAGAAATTCCTTCGATTGCATTAGAAGATTTTGTTGACTGAATCTTCGCAACCTCCACCATCTTTTCAAGTACATCAGAAAAATTTGCCACATAAAGTTCCTGTTTGCCTTTATATTCGTAAATTTTTGATATCAAATCGTACATATTTGCAGGAATATTCAGATTTAATAATTTTGAATAATCAAATTCTCTCATACATTCTCACCATCTTTCTCGCCATTATACCATAAATGGCGTAGATAAATCAATATTGGCGAGATTAATCTCGCCATTTTTATCAATTTGGCTGCGATAAATTGAAGGTGGCGAGATAAAAAATTTTATTACTACAATTTCTTGCTCCAATATATTTTGAGTATCACGGTTATTATTATTTGTGCAATGGCTACTGCTGTAAGTGCGATGAACACTTCATAGTTTACATAGGACATAACACAGGCGATTACTGCTATGACAAATGACAATATTGGTACTATGTCTTTTCCAGATTTCATTCTTATTAATATTTCACGTTCGTCTGTTTCTTTTGTGTACATTTCTTTTAGGTATTTTTCATCTCTGTATGCTCTTATCAAACATCCCATATAAAATAAGCAAACTAGTTCTATTCCTGTGAAAAATCCCAAAACATAATCTGTTGTATCTGCTTTCGATGGTGATATATCTTTCAAAAAGACCGCTCCTAGAACAATAGCTAAGAGTGCTGTGATGCAAAATACTACTAGCAAAGATATTCTACGCGCTATTTCTTTTCTGTAGTTTTGTAAGTTTTTCATTTAATCGTCTTGTAAGTTTTTCATTTAATCGTCCTCCTCCATTGTAAATATATCTTCGATTTTCATTTCGAAAAATTTGGCTATTTTGAATGCAAGTGGGAGCGATGCGATGTATTTTCCATTTTCTATCGATGTGATAGTTTGTCTTGTCACTCCAACTTCGTTAGCCAATTCTTCCTGAGTAATTTTGTTTTCTTTTCTTAATTGGGAAATAATATTTTTCATCTTTTCTCCTTTGCAAAGTTCACTTTACATTTTTAGTATAGTATGCTTTGCATATTTTGTCAAGTATACTTTGCATTTTTTGAAATAAAAAAACTACGAGCCTTATCGCCCGTAGTTCTCATTATAAATTATCTGTACAATCCACCAACTGATTTTAAGTTAAGATTGATGATTTCCATTACTTTTTCGTAAGCTTCTGTTGATGACATTTCTACATTTTCAAGTGTTTTTCTTTCAGAAAATTCTACTATGTCATCAGATGCTTTCTTTCCTACAGTTATTCTTAGTGGGATTCCTATTAAGTCACGGTCGTTGAATTTTACTCCTACTCTTTCTTTTCTGTCATCAAGTAGAACTTCTACTCCTTGAAGAAGTAACTTTTCGTAAAGTTTTTCTGCAAGTGTATTTTGTTCTTCATTTTTTGTGTTAACAACTGTGATGATTACGTGATATGGCGCTACAACTAATGGCCAAATCATTCCCTTGTCGTCGTGGTTTTGTTCTACAATTGCGCTGACACTTCTTGTAACACCAATTCCGTATGAGCCCATCCAGAAGAATTGTTCTTTTCCATTTTCATCAAGGAATGTAGCATTCATGCTCTTGGAATATTTTTGTCCCAATTGGAAGATATTTCCAACTTCGATTCCTCTTTTGAATTTCAATGGAGATTTTGTTTCAGGATCGATATCCCCTTCTTCTACCATCAATAAATCTTCCACGATTTCTCCTTCGAAATCATCTCCGTAGTTTACGTTTTTGATGTGGTAGTTTTCTTCATTCGCTCCAACGACGAAGTTTTTCATTTGTGTAACTCTTGAGTCAATGATGATTCTTGAATCTAGTCCGATTGGTCCAGTAAATCCTGGTGAACTGTTCAAAGCTAGGATGTCTTTTTCTTCCATCATTTCTATTTCGTGTTCTGGACATTTCAAATATCCAATTAACTTAGTCATGTTAAGTTCACGATCTCCTGGAATGAACACAATTACAGGTTTTCCTTCTACCATCAAATCCACTGCCTTCAAGCAATGTGCTGCATCAACATTTAAGAAATCACTTACTTCTTCTATTGTTTTACAGTTTGGTGTGAGGACTTTTTCTGATGGAAGTTTTTCTACATTTTCATCGTTTACTTGATAGTACACGTATGCTTTTTCGTCAGTCGCTGCGAAATCACTGTCATCGCTGTAGCAAATCACACCTTCACCTACATCACTAAGTGCGATAAATTCGTGCGAACTGTTACCACCCATGGCACCGCTGTCTCCTGCTACGATTTTGTATTCCAAACCAAGTCTATTGAATACAACTTCATACGCTCTCCACATATTCATGTAAGCTTCACGCATCGCTTCTTCATCTACATCAAATGTGTATGAGTCTTCCATCAAAAATTCTCTGGAACGGTTGATTCCAAATCTTGGTCTTTTTTCATCACGGTATTTTGTTTGGATTTGATAAATATTAAGTGGAAGTTGCTTGTAGCTTTTGATTTCACCTTTTACTAAATCTGTAAAATATTCTTCGGCTGTTGGTCCAAGGCAGAATTCACGATTATTTCTGTCTTGTAGCTTGAACATTTCCGGTCCAAATGTCTTCCATCTTCCCGATTCTTCCCAGATTTCACGAGGTTGAGTTATAGGCATGTGGATTTCTTGTGAACCGTAGTTGTCCATTTCTTCACGAACGATGTTTTCTACCTTTCTTACAATTCGATATCCCAATGGCAAATAACTGTACAATCCTGCTGCCGTTTTTCTAATCATGCCAGCTCTTAATAGAAGCTTGTGGCTTGCTATTTCTGCATCTTGTGGATCCTCTCTTAAAGTTGGCATATAAAATTTATTCATTCTCATAATTTACATGTTCCTTTCTTTGGTGTATTTAATATGTATCTAAAAAAAGATCCTCCGTCACGAAGACGAAGGATCGCTATACCACTTCTAGTTTGTTAGTTATAAGGTGACAACCCTATGATTTTGACATAATCTCCGAGTTAGGTTCATTCTATCGTAAATGAAAGTTTCCACCTTACACTTTCTCTCTGAAAAATCGTATAGAACTAATATTCTCTTCATCGATACATTAGATTGTATCAGAATAGAATGTTTTTGTAAAGATTACTATTTTATTTTTTCAACAATTCTTGATTTTGTTTCAAAATTATTGTCCGTTCCTGTGAATGAAGAATCTTTAACTGCCAAATCACTCATAGCATCGATGATGTCTTTGAATTTATTTAAATCTTTTGTCTTGTTGGATAATTCATCAATTCCTTTTTCTTTGTATTCTTTTAGTTTGGAGCTGAATTCTTTTTGTCCAGAAGCTAGCTTGTCGCTACCTGATTTTAATTGTCCAGTTGATGAATCTAATTTTCCAAGTCCATCATTTAACATATTGATTGCATTGCTCATTGGAATGATGGCTTTTTCATTGATTTGTGACAATGAAGATAAAAGAGCTGATTGTTTGTTGAATTCTTGTAATCCACCAGATAATTTTGATGAGCCTTCAACTAACGCACTTGAATTCTTGTCCAATTCTTCCATTCCATTCAAAAGCATCGCCATTGCTTTTTCGTTTTGCAATGTTCCTTCTTTTAATGTTTGTGATCCACCTTTGATTTGACCTGTTGCATCGTCAAGTTTGTCGATGGAATCTTTCAATGTTGATAATCCGTCTGCGCCATTCAATGCGCCACCCATTTGTCCCAATCCTTGAGATAATTGGTTAGAAGAATCTACTAGTTTTGCTTTTGATTGATTCATAGCAGCTGATGTTCTCATAAGTGCATTGGATAAATCAGCGTTTCCTTGTGATAATGCAGTTGAGCTTTGTGCTAGTTGCGCCAATGCTGCTTGTAGTTTTTGTTGCCCAGCATTTTGTGAACCAGCATTTCTGATGGATTCTGCTTGAACGTACATTACATTTTTTTGTGCTTGAAGATATGCTATTGTATCGTTTAGTTGTCCTTCTTCATTGTTTGCTTGTAATTGTTGGATTGCATTGTTCAATCCTTCAGCTGAGCTTTCAAGTCCACGTGCGATTTTTTCTGCACTTGCACTTGTCTCAGCACCACCTGCAAGTTGTGCAACTTGTTGTAATTTTTCGTTGAATTGTGCGCTTGAATCTTTTAATTGTTGAGATTTTCCTGAAATTTGTTCAACTGTATCTGCTAATTGACCATAACTTCCTGCCAAGCCATTCAATCCGTTTGATAATTGTGATGATTTTTCAAGCAATTGGTCTTTTTGTGCAGTCATTTCTTTCATATTTTCAGTTCCAGCTCTTAATTGTGAAGTCGCATCTTTTAATTTGCCAACTCCATTGTCCAAATCAGTTGCACCTTTGGCTAATTTTTCGGAGCCTGCTTTGATTTTAGCTGTGTTTTCTTTGATTTTAGCTACAGCAGCTGTGTAATCTGAAATTCCGTTGTACAATTTCAAGCTACCGTCATTCATTTGAGCTACATATCCTTGGATAGGACCTACTTTTGATTGTATTCCTGAGAATTTGCCTTGCATTTGTTGTGTAGATGATGCAAGTTTTTGTGAACCATTGTGTAGTTTTGTAACTCCTGTTTGCATTTGTGAAATTCCTGAGTTTAGTTTGTCTTGTCCTTCAGATAATTTAACTGATGCATCTACAAGTTTTTGTGAATTATCTTGTAATTCTTTAACACCGTTTTGAAGCTTATCCAATGAGTCGATGTTCTTTTTTTCTTGGAAGAATTCGTTAGTGATTACAGAGTAGATTTCTACTGGTTTGTAATCTTTAATATCCATTTCAACTGAAACTTCGTCTTTGAAGTTGTCCAATTCTTTGTCTTCTACAATTCCTGTTAAGTTTTGTTTCATACCTGGCGTCATAACTGTAGTTACTATTTCGTTCTTTCCGTCTTTTACAACTTTGATATCGTCTGATGTGACGTTTTCTACTTTTTCATCGTCAAATGTCATCGCTGCTACAACGACATATGGTGAATATACATTTTTTGATTGTCCGTCAATTGTTTTGGCTTCGTATCTGTTATTTTTAGAATTGATTACAATCTTCAAATGACCAGACTTACCTTCCAATTCAGAAGCTTTCATTTCTTTTCCATCTAAGAAGTATTTTACAGATATATCCACTGGAAGTTTTTTGTCAGTGTCACCTTTGTAGTAGATGTCTTTTTTGTTTTCATCTAATTTCAAATAACCATTTTCAGATTTTAGTTCTTTGTCTGTTTTCAAATCTTTTACATTTTTCAAATTAGATTTGTCGTTTGCTTTTATATTTTTATCTGAATTTAACCATACAGAAACTGATTTGTCTTTGATTTCGTTACCTTCTACTGTTACATAAACTGTTTCTGATTTTTTGATTAAATCTTGTTGTTCTGCAAATGATAGGTTAGCAAATGTCATTGAAGATACTAATGACAAGGCTAAGATTTTTTCAATATTTTTCTTCATAGTCTTCTCCTTTACGCTAAATTTTTAGTTGTTTTCTTGATAAATGGGAATGTAATGCTCAATACTGCTGGAAGTAATATTATGATTACAAGCATACTGATAATTGCTCCCCTAGCCAATAACGTACATATTGTGGATACTATTTCCATTTTTGAATAAATTCCTACACCAACTGTCGCTGCCATGAATGATAAAGCACTTGTAACAATTGATCTGGATGTTTCTCTTACCGATGTTTTCAACGAACCATTTACATCTTTAGTCTTTCGATATTCGAACAAGAATCTGTCCGTCATTAATATAGAATAATCTATCGTAGATCCTAATTGAATTACGCCGATTACGATTGATGTGATAAACGGAATTGTTTGATTGAAGTAGAATGGGATTGCCATGTTGATTTGAATAGCAAGTTCTATGGCTGCTATCAATACAACTGGAATTCCAAATGATTTGAACGATATTGCGATGATTATGAATACTGCAATTAATGATGCTATGTTAACCATCTTGAAGTCTTGATCGGAAATATCTGTCAAATCGTCTGTAAGAACAGCTTCCCCTGTCAAATATCCGTCCTTGTCGTGTTTTGCTATTACATCACGCATTTGTGTGATTTGTTTGTTCACTTCGTCAGATGCTGTTTGGTATTCTGAATTAACCATAAGCATTTCGTAGCCGTTTTTTACGAAGTTATCTCTGAGTTTGTCTGGCAAGAATGTCGCAGGAATTGTAACACCTGTGATTGAATTCGTTCCGACAACTGAATTGATACCGTCAATGTGTTCTATTTCATCAATCATAGAATCCATAGCAGTGTTAGTTAAATCATCTTTTACTACGATAAAATGAGTACTTGCCATATTGTAGTCTTTCTTCATTTTATTAAGAGATACAATGGAGTCCAAATCTTGTGGCAATGATCTATCCAAGTTGTAGTATAATTTTGTGTTTACAGATCCGTAAATTGCTGGAATGAACAACACTACAAATACTAATGCCAACACTTTTCTCTTGTCTACGACGAAGTTTGGTAATTTGGTAAATTCTGGAAGTAATACTTTGTGATTGTATTTGTCCACAGCTTTTTCTGTAAGAAGTAGCATTGGTGGAAGAACAACCAACGTAGATAAAAGTCCGATGAATACACCCTTACTCATTACAAGACCGATATCTTTACCCAATGATAATCTCATCAATATCAAAACCAAGAATCCTGCAAAAGTTGTAAGTGAAGATGAGAATAATGATGAGAATGTCGCTTCAATTGCTTTTGCCATTGCCTTCTTATGTGTGTCTCTCTTTTTCTTTTCCGCTGCATATCTGTGATACAAGAAAATCGAATAATCCATCGTAACGGCAAGTTGCAACACCGCTGCAATCGCCTTAGTAATGTAGGATATTTGTCCTAAGAATATATTAGTCCCAAAATTATAAATAACAGCATATCCTATATTCAACATAAATACGAATGGAATTACAGTCGATTCATTCGTCAAACTCAACACCACAAGTCCAAGTGCTACAGCAAGCATTACATAAATCGGCGTTTCCTTGTCAATCAAATCCTTCGTATCTTTTACAAGAGCACTAATACCACTCAAGTATTTTTCTTTGGATTCGATTTGTTTGATTTGATCTATCGCCTTCATAGTTCTCATTGAAGATGACGATTCACTAAACTTAACCATCATTAGAGTACTATCTTTGGCATAGAACACATCCCTAATATCATCTGGCAAAAATTCGTTAGGAACAGTTGGCCCTAAAATTGAAGTCTTAGATATAACATCCTCAACCCCGTCTATTTTTTGCACTTCTTCTCTTAATTTCTCGGCATCGTTGTCTGTGCCTTTTAAAATCAACATCCCAGTAGCTGCATTTTTGAAATCTTTGTCCAAAATAGTTTGACCTTGAGTTGATTTCAAATCAGTTGGCAAATAAGACAAAATATCGTAATTGATATTTGTTGCCTTGTAACCAATTATTGATGGAATCAACAACAAAGTCATAACCAAAAGCACTAACTTAGGATGATTAGCTATAAATTCTGAAAATTTCTTCATGTAAAAATCACCCTTATCTATTTAAAATTTGTTTAATAACTTCAACCAAAACAGACTTCATTTCATCAATAGATAAAATGGAATCCTTTCTGATTGCAAGCTTACAAGTCGAAATCACAGTTTCAATAGTCAAAGAAAGAATATACAGTTTTTGTGAATCAGAATATTCCTTTGAGAACAACTGTGAATACTTGTTCAAAATATATTTCAGCGCAGTGTCTGTTTCAGAAAATCTCTTATCATTTTCTACCTTAGCATACAACGCCCAGTTCAAATTACTCGCAACAAGTTCAAACTCAAAAGGATTAGCAATATAATAATCAATAATATAATCCAAAAAACTAATAAACCTTTCAACATGATCTTCTTGCGTACATTTCTTCTCAGTTTCCACCACCAAATCTGTAAGCTTCTTCAGGACGATTTGTTCCTTCAAATCTTCCTTATCCTTAAAATAAGAATAAAAAGTTCCCAATCCCAAATCAGTGTTGCTCATAATATCTCTGATAGTCGTCTTATCAACGCCTTTTTTCTCAAACATCTTAACCGCAGACTGAATTATTTGTAATTTATTATCCTTTTTCTTTTCGTCCAAATACGACACAACTAACCTCCTTCCATCTATTGAACACCGTTCATTTCTTTTGACGTTTTATATTGTAACACTTTTTTGAACTATGTTCAACATTTTTCCTAAATTTTTTTATTTTTATTTTTTCGCTTTAAAACGTTGAAAATTCAACATTTGTTTTGCAAATTTCGTTTTTATTTGATATTTTTTAATTTCATAAAACAAATTTTTTGAAATTTTGTAACATTTATTTATAAATTTTCGGGGGTTGGAGTCTGATGTGAATTTGGACAAAAAAATACCGTGGATCTAGTCCACGATATAATTTGTAATATTTTATTTTATATTCATGATAAAATCTCTTTTTTCCATAATTTCTTCTGTTTTTGGACCATAAGAAACGTAAGAGATTTCTGTGTCTAATTCTTTTTCGATAAATGTCATGTATTTCAAGAAGTTTACTTCGAACACATCATTCCAACCGTCAAATTCTTTGTAGATTGGCTTTGCTTTTTTGAAATCATTTGAAATGAATGGCATTTTTTGTTCTATACCATCAATTTCATATCCAACGCATACTTTTACCTTGTCATATCCGTTTAATACGTCTGCTTTTGTCATGACAATTGAGTTGATTTTGCTCTTTTTGATTGCATAACGAAGTTGTGCAAGGTCAATCCAACCTACACGTCTATTTCTTCCAGTTGTAGCTCCGAATTCATTGCCTAATTTTCTAAGCTTGTCAGCTTCTTCATCGAACAATTCTGTTGGGAATTCTCCTTCTCCAACTCTGGATGTGTATGCTTTTACAACTCCCATGATTGTGTCATCATCAGTCAATGTAACATCTGCTGCTGATGCGCTGTAAGCAGTTGTTGTGCTTGATGTAACGTATGGGTATGTTCCTGAGTCTAAGTCAAGCATGATTCCTTGTGCACCTTCGAAAAGGACTTTTTTGTTTTTGATTTCTTCTTCGATTTCAGATGCTGATGTGAATGTAACGCCCAATTTTAATAATTGGTCGAATTTGTCAAGCAAATAATTTACTGTTTCGTCTACATCGATGTGCATTTTGCCTTCGTAGATGTTGTTTTTCAAATAAACTATTTCTTCAACGCGTTCTCTTAACAATTCATCGTCAAACAAATCAATAATTCTAACGTTTTGTCTAGCAGCTTTGTCTTGATAAGCAGGTCCGATACCTCTTTTTGTAGTTCCGATAGGATTTTTTCTCATAGATTCCAACAATCCGTCTTCTTCTTTGTGGTAAGGTAGAACGATAAATGTTTCTACATCTACCATAAATCTCTTGGAAATTCCTGGGAAATCAGCTTCCAAAACCTTCAACTCTTCAATCATTTGTTCTAATTCGATTACCATTCCTTTTGCCAAGAATCCCTTAGAATCTGTATCAAAAGTTATAGATGGTAGTAAATGATGTACGTACTTTTTGTCTTTAAAATAAATAGTATGTCCTGCGTTGGCTCCACCTGAAGATCTTACAATAATATCATTAAATTTGGAAAAATAATTTACAACCTTTCCCTTACCTTCGTCTCCCCATTGTGCACCAATTATCGCTAATTTATTCATAACAACTTCCTTTCAAATTATTAGATTCATTTAACTGTTAAGTTAACTACAAATCACAACTACTAATTATACCATATTCCCACATTTAAAAATAGTGTAAAATAGGTAATTTGACTGATTTGTTATTTTAAATTATTCTTTCATTTATATTATACACCAAGTTATATCTAATTCTGATACCAACAAAAAAGTCCTCACCAAATCTCTACCAAAATCTAATGAGAACTTCTGAAAAGTCACTGATAAGAATATTTCAATTTTCTATTAAATCATATTTAAAGTCACGAAAATTATATAAAAAATTACCAAAGACAAAATTATGCCAATTTTTAACTTTTTTGATATTTCCGATAAAAATATATTTGCGACAAAGCTAAAAATATTTATTCCCACTAAAAGAATCAATGTGATTTTTGGTAATTGAATATTTCTCTTGTTAACTATAAACATTAAAATTAATGTTATTAAATAAATTAATTTGCATATTGCAGATAAGTACTTTCTTCTCATTCTTCTCCCTCTTGATAGTGAATATTCTTATCACTTATATAATAAATTTTCATTTACCATTTGTCAATAAAAAAACTAGCTATTTCTAGCTAGCCTTTTCTAATATTCTCTTTTAATAATATTCACGATTTCTTTCTTGTAATCGTCTGTATTTGGATAGCCCACGATGAAATATCCCTTGTCCTTAACTTGGCCGACTATCATTTGGTTTCTGTATAATTTGTTCTCCCCAGTTCCCAAATATCTCATATCTGTGACAAATCCTATGATAATTCTCTTCTTGTCTGATAATTTGTATTCTTCTTCGTAATCTTTCATCACAGAAAAAGCCATAATTTCTCCTGCAACACCATCGTCAATCGACAATCCATCAAGACAAGCTATCAAAACATCTGCTTCTTTTAACTTCGCCATATCATTTCTTGCGATGTCGATGTCAGTAATTGTAGCATCATTGTCTTTTTTGTTGTTTATCGAATCATTTCGTTGTGGCACATACAAATCAATGTCCACTTCTTTCTCTATAAATCTCGCCAAATCTTCAGTCCAACGAAACATAGCGTCATTGAAGAAATGCGATGCAAAATATCCTTTCATTTTTCACCTCAATTAATTTTATCATATATTTGGTGCGTATAATTTTAGTTAAAACATTAACCCTCACTTTAAAGATTGAAACAATGTGTTTATATGTGGTATCATAAAAATATATTTTAGGAGGTTCTCAATATGGAAAATTTAGATTTTTTACAAGAAATTTTAATGACTTCTTCTCCATCTGGCGACACTAAAGTCGTTATGGAAAAAGTTAGAAAAAAATTCGAAGAATTAGGAAAAGTTGAAATCAACTTCACTAACAAAGGTGCAATGGTGGTTACTCTTCGTGGTGAAACTGACGAAAAACAATCTACATTTGCAGCTCACGTGGATACATTGGGATTAATGGTTAAAGAAATCAAACCAAATGGAAGATTAAAAACATTCTTAGTTGGTGGATACGCATACAACTCTGTTGAAAATGAATACGTAACTATCTCTACAATGTCTGGCAAAAAATACACTGGTACTTGCTTAAACGACAAACAATCAGTTCACGTTTACGGACCAGAAACTAGAAGCAACGAAAGAAATGCCAAGACAATGGAAATCAGAATCGACGAAAAGGTAGAATCAGCTGAAGATGTAGAAAAACTTGGAATCAATGTTGGTGATTTCATCTATTTGGATTCAAGAACACAATTAACAGAAAGTGGATTCGTAAAATCAAGACATTTAGATGACAAAGCTTGCGTATACGTATTGTATGAAACTGTAAGATATTTTGTAGAAAACAACATAACTCCAAAACACACTCTTAACTTCTTCATCTCAAACTACGAAGAAGTTGGTCACGGTGCATGCTACGGAATTCCAGAAGAAACTGACGAATTCATTGTTGTTGACATGGCTGCTCCTGGAGACGGACAAACATCTTCTGAATTTAAGACAACAATTTGTGCAGCAGATTCTTCAGGTCCTTACGATTTAGAATTAAAAGAAAGATTAGTTAGAATTTGTGAAGAAAATAATATCCCTCACGCAGTTGACATCTACCCATTCTACAGTTCAGACGGATCAGCAGCATTAGAAGCAGGATATAATTTGAGAGTTGCTTTGATTGGCCCTGGTGTTGATGCATCACACGCAATGGAAAGAACTCACCAAGAAGGATTACAAGCATCTATCGATTTATGTATAAAATACATCGAAGACAAGAAATAAATTTTATCTTACTTTAAATAAAAAACCAAGAACGTATTAATAATCCAATACATTCTTGGTTTTATTTTTATTATTCTAAAATTTAGTAAATCAACCTTTTATATAAATTTTCTTTGCAACCATTGATATAGCAACAACTCCAATACCAATAAATAAATATTGGTTCATTGATTTTACACTAAATGCCCGCGAAAAAACGAATGATCCAAATGGTATTGTTTGTTATGAAAATTCTTTCATTGACAAATTATCTTAATATCTCATATGCCTATACCGTCAAATTTTAAACGATATATTTATTAATATATTCTAAAAATATTATTATAAACTTCTTTTTCGTTTAATTTTACCATGTTTCTTTCTAAGACCTCTCCTTCTCTTAGCCCAATAATCTTTATCGTACTATTTGAATTAGTCTGCTTTATTATGTCATTAGCTAATTTATATATAGATATTTCCTCTCCAATATCAAAGTTAAATACCCCATTTTCGCATATATTGTTGTAAAAATCATTCCATGTAAAAATAAAACTACTTAAATTAGCTGTAATTTTTTTTATATTTTTATCAGTTACCGTAAGTGGTAAATTGTTTTTAGCCTGTTCCTTAAAAATATTATAAACTGAACCTTTACTTTCGACTATAAACGGAAATCTAACTGATTGTATTACTTTTCCATTTTTCTTAATTTTTTTTAAAATATTTTCAACTTCTAGTTTATCTTTTCCAAAAAAATTGGTTGGATTATACGCTTCATCACTGGAAAGAAAAATAAATCTTTTTAAATCTTTCGAACCAATCATTCTGTATATAAGTTTTATTGTTCCACTGACATTGCTATTATGATAGTACTTATTATAGATTTCGTTGTAATAAGTGTTTTTCAGTACAGCTGCATGTATGATCGCAGTTGGATTTAATTTTTCGATAATATTTAGTGTATATTCATCATATATATCGAGTGGAATAAATTTAATGTTTTCATATTTAATATTTTTTTCTAAGATTGCAATGTCATTTTCATTAATATCAACAGCTATAATATAATCATCTTTGTCTATGTAATACTTTAAAAGTTCTCTGCCAACAGTTCCACATACTCCTGTAATAACTACTCTCTCATTCATATTCGTCAGTCTCCTTCTATTTGCTCTCCATGAATTTCTCTTATCCATTCAATCGTCTTTATGTTTATATCTTCAAATAAAGGATTCATCGGTGTATTTTTACAAAACAATCAGAATTGGTCAGCTTTTCGATTATCCTACAAAAGTTGGAACTTAATATAATTCTTCATTGATATTTTTGATTATTTCAAAAAATTCCATTGTAGATTTTGAATCACATCGTACTATAACCACTAATCCATAATCTTTTAATAAAAGTATCATAGAGAGATTTTTTAAATTATAGCATATTGTTTTTTTATTGTCTATATAAAATCGTATTATTTTAAAGCTGAATTCAGCTTTATTTCGCTAAATTTCTTTGCAATCACCAATATGCATTATCAATTTTTTCAAAAATTTTCCCATATTTTTAAAATGCTATCTGTTTTCTTCCGGGAAAATCGCAGGAAAACATTGAGTAACTGGGAAAAATTTATTTTTCTTAGAAAACTTGAACATATCAACATTTGTTTTCCCAAAAAATATTTTATCGAATAAAAATAAGCCTTTCGTGAAAACGGTACTCACAAAAATCATTCGTTTTCCTAATTTTTCTTTACAAAAATTTTTCAAAAAACTTTGAAAAAGTGCTTGACATAGCTGTTTTATGGTTATATAATACTTAATGCAGTGAGGGATATGAGATGAGTTATCACTTGGATATTCCTTGAATATTAAATTCGATAATTTCGATTCGGTGAATATTTAATTATTACCGAATGGACAATAACATATAAATATTAAATGAGGGGGAATTAAAATGATTAAGAATAACAGAAAATATTTAGATTTTGCAAAGAAAACATCTCTTGGTTTGAACACAAATATGTCATCAATGACATTCGCAAGTGTCGATCATTTTAACGAAAGATTCTCTCCATTGTTTGGATCAAGAAGAATCTTCAAGAACAGAAAAAACGCATAGGGGGTAATATTTATGAGAAAAAATAATATTAGAAAAAGTTCACAAATTAGTTTTAACACAAGTATGGCGAGCATGAATTTTGCTCAAGCGGATAACTTTTACGAAAGAATGACACCATTATTTGGTTCAAGAAAATTAAAGAAAAACAAAAAACAAGCGTAATAACTAAACAAATTAAACGAATAGTAACATCTTAAAAGAATAATAAACAATTAATAAGGGGGAAAATAATATGTTCACAAAAACAACACAAAAACAAATCAGAAATTTCGGTAAAAACTGTACAGTAAGCTTAAGCTCAAACATGGCAAGTATGAACTTTGCACAAATGAATGACTTCTACGAAAGAGTTAATCCTCTTTTCAATACTGAAAGAAAATCAAGAAAGAGCAAAAAACAAGCTTAATTAAACAATTCAATTCCAGATTAAGATAATTGAGAAAATCCAATCTGTTAACGTCTCAAATTTATTTGACGTTTAAATATGAAATCCAACTTCTACATGAAGTTGGATTTTTTAGTTTATAGATTTTTTGATAAAATGTCACAGATTCTTTCAGATGCGCGGCCGTCTCCGTATGGGTTTGTGGCTTCACTCATTTTGTCGTATTCATTTTTGTCAGAAAGAAGTGTGGTCATTTCGTTGTAGATGTCTTCTTCACAAAGCCCAGTTAATTTTAATGTCCCTGCCTCTACCCCTTCAGGTCTTTCTGTTGTGTCTCTCATTACTAAAACTGGCTTTCCAAGCGCTGGGGCTTCTTCTTGAATTCCACCTGAATCTGTCATTACGAAGAATGATTGTTTCATGAAATTGTGAAAATCAACTACATTCAATGGTTCGATGAGTTTGATTCTAGGATGATTGTCAAATACTTCGTTTGCGATTTCTCGTACTTTTGGATTCAAATGTATTGGATAAATCACATATATATCTTCGTTTTCGTTGACAACTCTTTTGATTGCTCTGAAGGAATTTTTCATGGATTCTCCCAAGTTTTCCCTTCTATGCATTGTTAGAAGAATCATCTTTTTACCTTCAATCAAATTTTCGTTAGAATAATTGTCACGTACTGTTGTTTGAAGTGCATCTATTACTGTGTTTCCCGTTACGAAAACTTTGGATTCATCTTTGTTTTCTCTTAGCAAATTATCCCTTGCAGTTGTAGTTGGTGCGAAGTGGAAATCTGCCAACGATCCTATGGCTTGTCTGTTAAATTCTTCTGGATATGGAGAGTATTTGTTGTAAGTTCTAAGTCCAGCTTCCACATGACCTACTGGTATTCTCAAGTAAAATGCAGCAAGTCCTGCAACAAAACTTGTCGAAGTGTCTCCATGAACCAAAACAATGTCTGGTTTTTCTTCTTCTAATATAGATTTTATTTTGTCCAAAATAGTTGTGGTAACATCGAACAAGCTTTGTCCTTTTTTCATGATAGCCAAGTTGTAGTCTTCTTTGATTTCAAAAACGTCCAATACTTGACGTAGCATTTCTTTGTGTTGTCCAGTTACAAGCACGCAAACTTCGAATTCATCTCTTTTTTTGAGTTCTTTTACCAGTGGACACATTTTAATCGCTTCTGGTCTTGTTCCAAAAACCACCATTACTTTTTTCATTTTTTACCTCTTTTGAAAAAAAGGCGCTGCAAATATTAGCGCCCTTTGATTTGTTTTATAATTTGTAGAAATTGTATTTGTTATCAACATCGATGTTTCTTGTATCAAGTACAACTTTGTCTTTTAATACATCCATGTTTTCTCTGATTTCATCGTGACCAATCATCACGATTACGAAATCAACATCGTCTAAGAATTTGTTCAAATCGTGGTATTGATTTTCCACAACTTCTCTTTTTACCATTGGATCGTAAACTTTCAATCCATCTCCCAAATGTTCTTTTTGGTGTTGTAATAATTGAAGTGTTGGAGATTCTCTGACATCATCTACGTTTTCTTTGTATGTCAATCCATAAATACCAACTCTTGAAAAATCTTTTAAGTTGTTTTCTTTCATAATATTGTAAGCGCGTTTAAGAACGTATTCTGGCATTGAATCGTTGATTTGACGAGCTTTGTAGATTATTTCAGTAAGAAGTGGATAATCTCCAACTAAAAACCATGGGTCAACTGAAATACAATGTCCACCTACACCAGGTCCTGGTGACAGTATGTTAACTCTTGGGTGTTTGTTGGAAATTCTGATAACTTCGTTGACATCAAGTCCACCTTGGCGACAAATCTTAGCCAATTCATTCGCAAATGCAATGTTGATGTCTCTGAATGTATTTTCAACAACCTTTGTCATTTCAGCTGTTTTTATGTTAGTTAGATTGATTTCACCTTTGCAGAAAGTTGAGTACACTTCCCTAACTTTTTCGCCGTATTTTGGATCGTCAGCGCCGATTGTTCTAGCGTTGTGTTCCAATTCGTAAACCATGTTACCAGGGATAATTCTTTCTGGAGCGTGAACCAAGTTTAATTTCTTGCCTGATTTTTCGATATATTCTTCTACAACAGGTCTAACGTAAGTGTCGATAGCTCCCGGTGAAACTGTTGATTCAACAACTATAATCGCATCTTCTTCTGCAGGTTCCAAAACTGATTCTACAGCTTTTACTACATAAGAACAATCCAATTTCTTAGATACAGGATCGTATGGAGTTGGTGCTGTAATAATATAGAAAGAAGTGGACACTGGTTTTAATGAAAAAGTGATGTCTGAATTCAAAGCTTTTTCGAAAAGCTCATCCATTCCTTTTTCTTCGAAAGTTAATTCTTTATGCTTTAATTTGTCAATTACTTCTTCTTTAATATCTGTTCCCACTACCTTGTTGCCTGATGTTGATAGCATCAACGCTGTAGGTAGACCTATGTAACCTAAACCAATTACATTAATCATAATATTCTCTCCTTTAAAATAAATTTTCTATTCTATTTAATAATCTTTCGTTATTTTTTTGTGGATTTAATTCCGATTGCATCTTTCTACAGTTTTCTTGAAGCGTGTGGTAGAATGATTGGTCATCTCTAAGTTTGAGTAAAACATTTCTCATTTCCTCGTCTGATTCGTGATCAACCGCAACTCCCACATTCCATTCGTTAACAACCTCTGATAGATAAGTGTCTCTTGCGACAATTATAGGAAGCTCTGCGTGAATGGATTCGTATAATTTGTTCGGAAGTGCAATCCTAACATTCTTCATCGACGCATCGTACACTGAGAATATGCAGTCGCATTTTGAATAAAGCTCTGCAATCTCATCGTCATAGTAAAATTTGCCACGATATTCAATGAAATCTTTCGTTTCAGCAAGCTCTTTGAAGTACGTTCCACTCTCGAAACCCGCCATCATCAAATTCATTCCCAAACCATCCATAGCTTTCGTAAGCTTTTTCAATTCGTTCAAATATCTAAGACCGCCAATGTAGCCTACAGTGAAAGTATCGTGTTGGTTTTTCACCCTTAACTTATCATAATCCTTGAATAATTCCAAATTTGGAATATTAGGCATGAACACCAAATTATCCTTGCTGTATTTTCCTTCAAAATGTTCCCAGAATTTCATACTAGTAACAATCATCAAATCCACGAATGAAAGCATATTGTTCTCTCTTTTTTTCAAAACAGAAGACACAATATTCATCGGGAAATTCTTCTTGTCATCAGTCAAATATCTGTGAATATCCGGTACTTCGTATATAATCTTAACCTTGTTGTCGTTGTTTTTCTTGTACTTTGTAGCTATCTCTAGCATATCATAACTTTGGACGTGAATTAAATCCGGTTTAATTCTCTCCAATACTTTATAAGCTTTTTGTGAGAATTTGTAAGTTGGAATAAGTCTTTTCATAGGGTTACTGTTGTCAGCATCTATGTTGATTATTTCCTTCTTGCAAAAATCACGCTTGAAATCATATTTTTCATCTCCACCTTTGTCCCAACAAATAGCATACAAATCGAACTTTTCTTTTACAAGATCCATTCTTTTTATAAGCCTTGGAGGTGGTGTCGTATTAATCAAAAAAGTGTATTTTTTTTGATTTGATTTTTCCATTTTTCATCATCCTATTAATATATTTAACAGTTAAAATTATATCACAACTTCACTAAATTTGCTTATTTTTTCTGTAATCTTTAGAATTTCTTGACGTTTGAAATCAAAAAAATCCTACCTGCTTAACTAGCAAGTAGGATAATTGAAGTATGTGAAAAGTTTTGTGTATCAGATCCTCGAAATAATAACCTGATATTATAATCCCAAATATTCTATTATTTCTCCACAGCAAATTCTAGCTGTTTCAGTTTGCCGTTTTCGATAATAAAATTTTTATGTGCAATTTTTTCAAATTCTTTATCATGGCTTACTACAATTATAGTTTTACCCAATTTGTTTAGTTTTACAAGTGTATCAATTACTATCTTTTTATTTTCACTATCTAACGATCCTGTCGGTTCATCTGCTAGCATTATTTCATACGGCTTAACCATATTTCTCGCGAGAGCTACTCTTTGTTGTTCTCCACCCGATAGTTCATATATTTTTGATTTAATCTTGTCTTCTATTCCCATGTCCATAAGAGCTTTTTGGATGATTGATTTTTTATCTGTACTTCTGCTGTATTTTACTGCCAAATTTAAATTTTCTTGAACTGTCATATTATCCACCAATGCAAAGTTTTGAAAAAGATATGCTATTTTATACCTTCGTAAAAGTTCAGATTCTTTTCTATTTCTAATTGGATTATGTTCAGAAAAGCAAATCAATTCCCCTTCATCATATTCTTCAAGCGTTCCTATTATATTTAATAGCGTTGTCTTGCCACCACCACTTTTACCAAAAATGCAAATAAAATCTCCTTCATAAATGTCAAGATTAATATTTTCTAATATTTTATGGTTCCCATATTTTTTCGATATATTTTTCAATGATATTTGAGGTTTATCAATATTCATTTAATTACCTTCCTTTATCTTTCTCACTAAACTTTTTTCGTTCTTTTTTACGTTAATAATTTCATATATGAAACAAATAATAATACTAATAATTGACATAATTAGACAAATTACTAATTTTCTTAAATTCCACCCATCTCTTGGTTCAAAAAACCCAAAACTTCTAAAATATATCGTAAAGAGTATTATCATAAAACAAATAATAACACTTACGATAAACCCAACTATAATCTGAATTATTTTAGATTTATGGATAGATTTAAAATCATATCCCAGTAATCTAGAAACGTAAATTCTTTGTCCATAATTATAAAAATATGATTCTTCATCTATTTTTATCGTTACAAACAATACTAAAACCGATAATAAAAATCCTAAAAGATAAATAATAGTTTCCGTCTTATACATTTCTATTTTTTCAATGACTTCATCATAAATGCTTGTAACGTAAAGTATATAAGGAGACGATTCTGTTTTTTGAATAACTGGTTTTAAATATTCATAGCACTTATTAGGATTTGAAATATAAGGATGAAACTTCCCGTTAACCAATGATGGTAGTTTAATCTCTCCAGTAGGAACTAATTCTTTGCCATTAACCATAATCAAAGCATAATTCAATATATCTGGACTATTTATTTTTTGCTGACTATCAAATGTAAAAACTTGTTGATTTCCCTTAATTTTAATATACTTCTCACTGACATTTTCTTGTTTAGTTGTACAATTAAACACATGTGATTTTCTTATATTTTGCCTATCATTATCAGTTATTGAAATGTTTTCAGGTACAAATATAATCCATTCATTAGAATTAGACGTATATTTAGCTAATGGTCTGTCTTTTTCATCAACCAAATTATTTAGTTCAAGATAATTTTTGTTGATATAAGCATACCTTCCTCTAAAAAACTGATTGTTTAAATATTCATCATCATTTTCATGTTGGATATTTGGTGTGAAAAATAGTATTGCGCCTTTAGAATCTAATTCATCCCATAAATTATTTAATTTAGGTACTACTATTTTTTCAAATTTATCATCATTTTCAACATAAGTCCACGGCCATGCACAAGCTATATTTGCATAATTCTTCGATTTCTCCCATGCATCAAAATATGAAGTAGAAGTAACATAATCGCTTAATCCAAACACAGTTACAACAAATAGATACAGGACAACAGAAAATGAAATAACTTTAAAAATCACAGGACTTATTTTATATCTTTTTTTGTAGCCTTTTAACCACGAAATAGTGCTAACATTCTTAACTCTAAAGTAAAGCATAAGAAAATAGAATAGTATCAATGTAAATCCTATTAATCCAAGTAATAATAATATTGGTTTGATGGATATTAAAAATCCGATTATTGAGTCTGGGTTTGTCAAATAAAATAAAAAGCTAAACATTCCTAACCATGAAATTAATATAGGAATTGCTAATAAATTCATAGCCTTTTTATAGCAAAAACTCAATTTATCATGACCCAATAGAGAAATTATCGATATTTCCTTAGAAAGTGATGAATTATAAATTACAAAACTAAATAATAAAGCAAAAATAATTACTAAAATAAGCATTACGTATAATATGGCTTGTTTTTGAGTAACTTCACTGGCAACCGAAAAAGATTTATCAACACTCGTATCAATGCCCAAATCTGGTCTAGTATTTAATTCACTGATAAATTTCTGAACATTAGAAGGTGTTCCCTTAATATGATAATCTCCATTAAAAGTAAGATTTTCAATCCTAGAATAATCAATAAAATCAATTTTTTTGCTAGTCAAAAAGCTATTCTTATTTACACTTTTGAACTTATTAATACCATTATCATCTTCATCTATATCAATATTCTTAAATGATTTCTTAAACCACCTAGCATCATCAAGGTAAATAAATATATTTATTTTTTGTTTTTCTTTTAATGAATTTTTGGGTATGTAGACTTCTTTTATGAAACTAATTTTATTTTTCTTCGCAATTTTTTGAATTTCAATGATATTATTTCCAATATTTTGTGGCTTGGTAGTTATATTTACAGTAGTATTAAATTCTCTTATAAAAAACTCCATAAAACGTGAATCGTTACTATAGAAAAATCCTAATCCTACAACAAAAACCAATAAAAATGTTAATAAGCGTATTATTTTTTTCATAAACTATCCCCCCTTATGACTTGCCAATAAAAAACTAACCTTATAAATTCATTATAGGTTAGTCTTCAAAATAAGAGATTAAGTTTTTTTGTATAAAATATTGCTTTTTTCTTTCTTTTTTAATAAACCGGAATGTTTACATTTGCAATTACCCAATTATCTTTATTGCACACTTCAAATTCTCCATTCAAATGTGTCACAATATCATTCACAATTGTAAGTCCAACTCCAGATCCATTGTTTTTTATGCGATTTCGTGACATATCTCCGCGATAAAATTTATTTTTCACCAATTTCCAATCTACGTTTAAATTATTTTCAACTTCATTTTTAACTGTCAAATTTAATGCTTTATCCTGTATCTCAACTTTGACTATTATTGTTGATCCTTTTTTTGAATATTTGTTTGCGTTCGATACTAAATTATCTAAAATCCTCACGAGTAATTCAGGATCTGTATTAATTTCTTTACCAGAAGTATTTGCAAATCTAATATCCAAAACATTATCGTTTACCAATGTTTTTCTTTCTTCTTCCCATTGTTTTAAAAATAGCTCTGCATCAAACTTTTTGATGTTAATTGGGATTTCATTCAAATTGAATTTCAAATAAGAAAAGAAATCTTCGCTCAAACTATTTAATGATTTCACATTTTCGTAGATAACTTTTATAAACTTTCGTTGCTGTTCATCAGTTAAATTATCTTCATCGTAAAGCAAAGTAGAATATCCCAATAAATTTGATAGAGGTGTTTTAATATCATGTGCCAAATACGTCAGCAAATCTGTTTTTTCCTTATATGCTAGTTCATAATTGTTTTCCATTTCTAATATAAGTTTTCGAATATTAATGAAATCTATTCTTTCGTTAGATAAAGATTCATGAAATTCTCTTATCTCAGGAATTTCGCCTTTAATGTATTTAATTCCAGATACAAAATACTCGCGATATTTTTCGAATTCTTTATTCTGAATATAAAAGCATCCGAAAATTATGAAGATTGCGCATATCATAATGAAAACATAATTACCATATTGAAAATAAATCTTATATATTGATCCTAACTCAGCTTCTGTATCAATATTATAAATTATTAAACTATCGATTAATCTATGAAAAGCAAATGTAAGAAAAATTACAACAGCTATCCATAAGCATTGATACAGAATAATTCTTTTAATATATGAATTTTCTTTACGCATTAATTTTATACCCCACTCCCCAAATTGTCTTTATTATGGAACTTATTCCATGTTTTTCAAATTTACTTCGTATTCTTCTTATATGCACCATAACAGGATTTACCTCGGTTGATAAAACTTCATCTTTCCAAATTTTGTAATGTATTTCATCCATATTGTGAACATCGTCTGGTTTTTCCATCAACAGCCATAAAATTTCAAATTCTTTCGGCGTTAAAGTTATTTCTATTTCATTGTAAAAGCTTTTATGCGTTTTTCTGTTCAATCGCAAACTTCCTACAATGAGTTCGTCAAGTTCATATTCTTGATTGTTTAATGATTTTACAGAAGAAAATTCATAACTTCTTCTAAGATTTGACTTAATCCTAGCTACTAATTCTGTTGGCTCAAAAGGTTTTATGATATAGTCATCTGCACCCATATTTAATCCTTGTACTTTATGAATAGAATCTTCCAGAGCAGTGAGCATAATTATTGGAATTGTTGATTTTTCTCGTATTTGTTTGCATATCTCAAACCCATTTATATCTGGAAGCAATAAGTCCAAAAGTATTAAATCATAATGATTTCGATTAAAACTTTCAACTGCTTTTTTACCAGTATGAAAAGTTTCTATCTCCCATCCTTCTGGAATCAAATACATCCTAATTAATTCTGATAAATCAATATCATCTTCAACTACCATAATTTTCATATTTTCTCTCGTCCTTAAATCTTATATTATTATATTTCATCGTGTTAAACCAGTTTTTTATCTTCAATAAACAAAATCCTATCCGAAATTCTTTTTGCTTGGTCTGTGTTGTGTGTTGAGATTATGATGGTGTAGTTTTGTGATAAATTTTTCAACAGATTTTCTATTGCCAATGTATTTTGCAAATCCAAAGATGAGCAAGGTTCATCAAATATCAGTATTTTGGGATTTGTTGTGAGCATTCTGGCTATGCAGAGTCTTTGTTTTTGTCCTCCAGATAGTTTGTTGGCATTCATTTTAAGATTGTCTTTTAATTCTTCGTACAGGTTCACGCTTTTAAGTATTTGTTCTATTTTCGTTTTTTTGTCGTAATTTTTGCCTAAAAAATATTCCAATGTATATGTGAGATTTTTTTCGATAGACATGTCAAACACTGTGGAATCTTGAAATAGCATAGATATTTGTCTTCTCAAATCGATCAGTTTGTATTCTGAGATGTCTGTCCCGTCGAATAATATTTGTCCCGAATATTGTCCACCATTTTCTGTCAAAAATCCGTTCAGACAAGACAAGAATGTCGATTTGCCTGATCCTGAATTTCCCATTATGCTGATTATTTCGTTTTCTTCAACGGTCAAATTAACATTTTGCAATATATTTTTTTCTTTGTAGGATATGTCTAGGTTATTTATTTGTAATATGCTCAACTATTTTACCTCCCGAAAATACTAGCACCACATAAGCTAATATGTGTAAAATTATCAATATCATGATAAGAACCAACGCCGTCGCATACGCTTTTTCGATTGCAATTGATTGGCTAAGTAGCATGTGCAAATGAAAAGGCAGCGCTGTAACTGGTTTGAACAATCCAACGGAATTATTCATGAACACTGCTCCTGTGAGTAGAAGTGGCGCGGTCGCTCCTATCGCATAACTTCCTGCCAATAGCGAAATCGTTATGATATTTCTAGAAATCATTGGCATTATTAGTTTTCTTATCATATATGTCTTGTCAATTCCAAGAGAAAAACTGTCTTTGATTGTGTTTTTGTTGATTTCTGCTATTGATTTTTCGATATTCACTTCGACAAATGGAAACACAATCAACGAAAGTGCGATGGATGCTGTGAGTAAACTTTTGGATATGTTAAGTGTTACTATGAAAAATCCATACACAAACATTCCTATTATTATAGAAGGAATGGATGCGATGCATTGAATTATTAGAGAAATTACTGATTTCAAGATTTCAGATTTGCAATAAAAGACCCTGTAAATCGCGCAAAAAACACCCAATAATGTGGAAATTCCCATTGCTATTATCATCAACCAAAAAGATCCAGTTATGCTGGATTTTATTCCACCCGTAGTTCCTAATGGAAGTCCTTGAGGGTTTTGTGTCAGAAACTCCATATTAACAGACGATATCCCTTTTGATATTAAAAAATAAAAAATCTTGATCACGAAGAAAAACACTACTGCAAATGATAAGTACACCCACAATTTAATCAAAAAATCCTTAAACTTCGTCATAATTATCAGTCCTTTTTTTAGTCACAAAAAGTATTACATCAAGTATAATCACGAAAACCAAAAGTACGAATGAACTTGCGTAAAGCGCATGATAGTGCAAACTTCCCGCTTCACTCATTCCCACTTCCAGCGCAATTAATGAAGCAATAGTCTCTGCTTTTGAGAAAAATTTCGGAAATATCGGTGCGTTTCCTATCACCATCATTACTGCCATAGTCTCTCCAATTGCTCTTGAAAACGCAAGTACGAAACCACTGAATGCACTTTTAAGACTTTGTTTGAGTACGATTTTTCTGATGAAATATTCCTTGCTAATTCCAAAACAGTCCGATTGTCTTTTGTATTTTTGTTTTATCTTTTCAAAAGTTTCAGTCAACACTTCCACAAAATACGGCAAAATCATTATGGATAATATTACACTTCCTGCAAATACCGATTCTCCTGCTGCCATTTTGAAGTTTTTCTCGAAAAATTTCACGATTACAAACAATCCGAAAAATCCGTAAATAATCGAAGGAATTCCCGCAAGAATTCTGATTATCCAACTCACTAAAGTTTTCACTTTATTGTTTGTGTAAAACACAATCATGAGCGACAATCCGTAGCTAATTGGAAATGAAAATACACAAGACAACAGTGCAATGTAAAAACTTGCCAGAATTATATTGAATGCTCCGAAACTTCCATCCATCGAATCCCACAAATTTCCAAACAAAAACTTATTCACACTGTATTGTTTGAAAAAAGGAAGTGATTCTTTGAACATAAATCCTATGAGTATCATTAATAAAGCTATGGAAAATAAAGCAAAAATATACACCAAAGTTTTAAATATGTTGTTTTTTGTTCTCATAACGACCCCTCAACTTTGCTATTATGTACAAAAAGCAAAGTGATATCACTTTGCTTTTGAGTTTATTTGTTAGGAATGAATCCCATATCTTTTATAGTTTCCTTACCTTCTTTTGAGTTTAGATAATCTATGAAAAGTTGTTCTGTTTTTGTCAAATCACCGCTCTTCATAATGATTAAAGGTCTTGAAATGTAATATGATTTGTTCAAAATATTTTCTTCAGTAGGTTCAACGCCATCAACTTTCAAAGGAATTAATTTACCTTTGTTTTGATTTGCGATACCAAATGATGCATATCCTATTGCGTTTGGATTTTCGATAATCTTAGAAACCAAAGCTCCCATAGTTGGTGCTTGGATTGCATCTTGTCTAACTTTTACATCTTTCATAACTTTCTTTTGGAATACTTCGTGTGCACCACCGCTCAAATCACGAGTTACAACTACGATATCTTCTTGTGGAAGTGATGGGTCAACATCGCTCCATTTTTTGTATTCTCCGGAGAAAATCTTTACTATTTCTTCCTTAGTTAAGTTACCTTGTTTTGCTGCAATTACATTATTTTTTGGATTAACAGCAAGTGTTAGTGCGTCAAGGCCCAAGTTGTATTCTTTGTAGTCTTTAACTTTTTCTTTTTCCTTGTCTTTTACTTCACGCGCTAACATTCCGAAGTTTGCAACGTTGTCCAACACAGCCTTAACTCCTGCGCCAGATCCACCTGCTGACACATAAATAGTTATGTTCTTGTCCGGTAACGAAGAATCAACCTTATCCCAAGTAACATTCTTTTCGATAAAAGTTGTAGAAATCTTACTGATAACAGGCGCTAAAGTAGATGAACCACTGAAGCTGATTTCGTAGTTTTCTTTTGCTTTTGAATCTTCTTTTGATTCTTTTTCTTCAGTTTTTTCTGCGGTTTTTTCATTAGAATTAGTTTTGTCAGAATTATTGGCACATCCTGTGAATCCTATTGCCATAACCATCATCAAAACTAATAATTTGTAAAGCTTTTTCATATTACCCTCCTAAATTTTATAGTTATATTATATCACATAAACTTTATTTTTATTTATATGAAAACGCTATAAATCTCCCCTCATTTATTGAAATCTTCTATAATTAAGATTTTGTACGTCGTATTTGATAAGATTATATTAAAAGGGCAATGCAAATTGTCTAAAAAATAGGAGGTAATTTATGGATAGTAAAGAAGTATTGGCTGAAAACTCAAAATTATTTGGAGAACATTTACCAGATGTAGCTAAGAATTTCTCTGGTATGTGTGGAGAAATTTTTAAAGACGGAAAATTATCTTTGAAGGAAAAAGAATTGATAGCTCTTGCAATCGGAATTACTGTAAAATGCGACGGATGTATAGTTCATCACACTAAAGGATGTATTGATGCAGGTTGTACAATCGAAGAAATCTCAGAAATGATGGAAGTTTGCGTTGCTATGGGTGGTGGCCCTGCTACAGTTTACGCTGGAAAATCTTTGAGAATTGCTGAAGAATTATTAAAATAAGTGTGCAAAGCTGGCTACTAATTTGTTTTAGTAGCTAGTTTTTTTGGTGGAAATTTTTCTAGTTTTGGAATATGATTATGTTAAAAGGGGGAGTTTATGAACGCGGATTATACGAAGAAAATGATAATGGAAAATTTAATCAATCTTCTAAACAGGATGCCTCTGAATAAAATTACAGTGAGAAAACTAGCTGAAGAATGTGGAATCAACAGAAATACTATTTATTATCATTTCAAAGATTTGAATCAAATCATAGACACGATTTTTGAGATAAGACTTAAGAGAGTTTTGAATGAGTCGGAAAATATTTCTTGGGAGGATAATTTTATCGAAGAGTTTCAGTTTGCTATTGATAACAAAACTGCAATTTATCACATTTACAATTCTATTTCTAGAAAAACACTGTCTGATTATTTGTACAATAAATCGGGACAAATTATGAGAAACTACATAGAAAATGTGAACAAGGAAATTCACGCTAAAAATGATGACAAGGAGATTATTATTAAATTCTTCCAAAGTGCGATTACGGATTTAATTATCAGATGGCTGAATTCAGGAATGGATGAGGATATCGAAGAGAAGATTAAAAGGATTGGATTTTTATTAAAAGATACTGTTAAATCTTCATTAACTAGGAGTAAAATGAATTAATTATTGGATTTTAAGTCGTTTTTGTTAGATTTTTAGGCAAATACGTAATTTTGTCCAAAGACTTTGATTAGCGTTTGAGATACAATGAAGTTAAGATATATATCTATTGAACTGATTCTAAAAAATTTTAATATATGAAAAGGTGGTTATATGAAAATTATAGAAGCTGGAAAAAGATATGGATTTGATAAGGTATTCGATTATGTTGCGAAGGATCCTCAAAAACGAGGGGTACAATTAGTCGAATGGGCAGAAAACCTTTCTCACGGAGATTTTTCGCCTCAAATTAAAATTATAATGGACGTTTTTGAAGACGAAAATCACCCTTACCATAGTTTTGTGATGAAAATTTTCCAAGAAGTTGACAAAAAACAAATTAAAAAAGTAGCGTATAACTTTTTTATGAATGCGTCTGTTTTGGGATGGCAAACTCAACAAAAATACAGAGAAGAATACAATTGTAATATCCCATGGGCAATTTTGTTGGATCCTACATCTGCGTGCAACTTAAAATGTACTGGATGTTGGGCTGCTGAATACGGCTACAAACAAAACTTAAGCTATGATGAGATTGATTCTATCATCACTCAAGGAAAAGAATTGGGAACTTACATGTACATATACACAGGCGGTGAACCTCTTGTGCGTAAAGATGATTTGATTAAATTGTGTGAAAAACACAACGACTGTGTATTCTTATCATTTACTAATGCAACTTTAATTGACGAAGATTTCGTAGACGAAATGCAAAGAGTTGGTAATTTCATTCCTGCGATTTCACTTGAAGGTTTTGAAGAAGCAACTGACGGTAGACGTGGAGATGGCGTTTATAAAAAAGTAATCAAAGCAATGAAGATGCTACAAGAACGTCATTTGATTTACGGTATTTCTTGCTGCTACACTTCACAAAACTTTGATTCAATTACAAGCGAAGAATACTACGATTACCTAATAGAGTTAGGGGCGTATTTCGTGTGGTACTTCCACTATATGCCAGTTGGAAATGCTGCTGTAACTGATTTACTACCTACTCCTGAACAAAGAAAACAAACTATCGAACGTCTTAGAAAATACAGATCTGAAAAACCATTATTCGCATTGGATTTCCAAAACGATGCTGAATATGTTGGTGGCTGTATTGCCGGTGGAAGAAGATATCTTCACATTAATGCATCCGGCGATGTAGAACCTTGTGTTTTCATTCACTACAGCGATTCTAATATCAGGGAAAAATCTTTGTTGGATTGTTTGAGAGCTCCCCTATTTACAAAATATCACGACGGTCAACCATTCAACGATAATATGTTGATGCCTTGCCCAATGCTTGAAAATCCAAACGAACTCAGAGAAATGGTTCATAGCACTGATGCAAAATCTACTGATTTGGAATCTAAGCAAACTGTAGATTCACTTTGTGGTAACTGCGATGAATATGCGAAAAACTGGGAAGTTGAAGCAGAAGAAATCTGGGACAAGAGTCCTAAGAAGGAAAGATTCAAAGGTTCATATCACACAATGAATCGCCAAGAAACAATGAAATCAAAATAATTTCAATGAGCAGCTTTTAATAAGCTGCTTTTTGTATGCAAAATTTTCTGTTGAATAAAAAATATTTAACTGGGTATAATTTTGTAAGAGGTGTAATATGAGATTTATTGAAAAAAGTACGATTTATTTGGCTGGTGGATGTTTTTGGGGAGTGGAAGCTTATTTCAAAAAATTACAAGGCGTCATTGACACTGACACAGGCTATGCAAATGGCGAAGGAACAGACACTGATTATAGAAGAGTAAAACAAACTCATCACGCAGAGACGGTGAGAATTGTCTATGATAAAAACAGGTTGGATTTGGCTGAAATTTTACTTCATTATTTCAGAATTATCAATCCAATTTCTGTGAATAGGCAAGGAAACGATGTTGGCGAACAATACAGAACGGGAATTTTCTACGAAGATGAAAAAGATTTGGAAATAATCAATTCTGTTGTGAATTACATTCAATCAAAATACGATGAAAAGCTAACTGTTTTGGTTGAAAGATTAGAAAATTTTGTGTTGGCAGAAGATTATCACCAAGATTATTTGGACAAAAATCCTGGTGGATATTGTCACATCAATTTGAATGCTTTTGATGAGGATTTGGATACGACTGAATACAAGAAAATGTCCGATGAAGAATTGAAACAAAATCTCTCTGATGTAAGCTACAGAGTTACTCAAAACGAAGCGACTGAACGCCCTCACACATCTTCTTATAATGATTTTGATGAAAGAGGAATCTATGTCGACATCGTAAGTGGTGAGCCGTTATTTTCTTCAAAGGACAAATACGATGCGGGCTGTGGTTGGCCATCATTTACGAAAACTATTACGTCGAGTTCTGTAAATTATTCTGATGATCACAAATTATCCAGAGTTAGAACTGAAGTTAGAAGCAAACACGCTGACAGTCATTTGGGTCATGTGTTCGACGATGGTCCTAGTGAAAAAGGCGGTCTTAGGTATTGCATCAACGGTGCAAGTTTGAGATTTGTACCATTAGAAAAAATGGAAGAAGAAGGATATTCACAATATATTCCGTTCGTATAAATCGGAAAATCACAAGGAGGATTTCGTTCCTCCTTTTTAGTACCATAAATAGTGTAAGAAAGGAAGTAATTCCTATCTTGCACTATTTTTGTATAATGAAGAAGTAGTATGACGAGCCTCTTTTAGGGTTGAAACATCCGCCACAAAAACTGTCAACTAC
>NZ_JBRFJE010000022.1:0-29191 GCF_052932165.1 Finegoldia sp. P3-F-LR
TAATATTTAGTTGTTGTGTAATTCTTATTAAATTTTTCTAAGCCTAATTTTTTAGGCTTGTTTGACATGCCTTAAATTTCAAGATAAATTATTTTTTATTTTCTCTTGACATTTGATAGCTGGTCTTGTATAATTAACGCATAGTAATTAGTGATTTTGATTTTTACTATATGATAATCACAAACTTGTGAATTGGCTTTTTCTCTTTTTTCATTATATCAAATAATTATTGTGGACAAGTCATTTAATGGAAACTAGAATAAAAAAAGACGATATTTATATCGTCTTGTGGATTTTGTTTAGAAAAAATATATTTAATTTTTCTAAATTTCAATATCTCTATTAATTATTCCCTTGTCTTTTCTTTTAAAATTTCTGCAATTTGTTCAACTTCTGGTATTTTATCAGTATTTAATATTCCAGTTAAATCAAATATTCTCGCACCCATTGATCCTCCTGTGGACACTTTTTTAAAATCTGTTTCATAAAATTTGTCAATAAAAAAATATTTATGCTTATAATTTTCCCTTGATAAATGCATCCATTGAGATGAAGCCATATACCAGCTATTGTAAGGATTAGACATGTTATTACATATATTGGCCCGACACCGAATATCGGCATTTTATATTCTTGTGATATCATTGTCTACCCTAAATTATTGTCCTAACAATTCAATAATTTCATCCTGTGCTTCTCTTCCCTCTCTAAAAAATCTCACCAATGGATAGCAGTGGCACATTCCTTTTCCGACAATAATTTCGTATGGTATGTGGTATTTTTCCATTGCTTTTTTAAAGGTTTGCGCAAAGGCATAGAGGCATTCATTTTCTCCGAAATAAAAATATGTTTTCGGAAAGTCTGTAAAATCTCCTATAGTTCCATCTAGCATATATTCAGGTATGTCTTTATCTCCTTTTGCGATTTCTCTTGCGGTTTTAATATACGTCGGATCAATCATTACATCCTTGTGGTTAAGTTCTTTTAATTTCTCCCAAATTTCTTTATTTTCATCGACAGTTACATCCGGAATTCCTCCTGGAGATACCGAAATAATCTTACCTGGCATTGAAAGTGGTCTTCCTATGGCGTTGTTATGCAAAAAAATCCCTAGTGATAGACAAGCCCCTGATGAAAATCCAAGGACGCTGATATTTTCTGCTTTGTAACTTTCGGTCATCAGCCTATAGGCTTCAAATGATACTTCATATGTCTTATCTATCTTTACATTTTCTGAACAAAGAGGATAAAATAAAAACCAAACATCTTTTCCGGTTTGTTCCATTATTCGTTCCGATAATTTAAAATCCAGTTTATTCGGTTGTGTTATCATTCCTCCGCCGAATAGATAGAGAACTGCACCGTCGGCGGGCGTTTGATTTTTTTGATATGAAATCAGTCTGTAACCCATAACATCTCTATCATAAAGATAATAATTCTTTCTCGTAGCCCTTGCCTTTGCCTTTTCTAAATCAAATACTATTTTTGCATTTTCACCTTTTGCATAATCAAGCATCTCTTCTTTGTTCTTTAAAAACATTTTTTTGACTCCGATAAGTCTCACAATTGTCGATGCAATTTTATAAGTTAAGCTCATTTTATTCTACTCCAATAATAATAAATTAATCACAAACTTTACCAATTTCTTATTCATATAACATCGGTTCATTCTCTATCACCTGTGATAAAATAATCACAACAATCTGCTCCATTTGCTATCGTGCCTTTTCTATGTAAAACTCCATGTTGAAGACTTATCATAACCTCATCCAATTCACAGAATAGTGGCATTAATTCATGTACCCCAAGCTTTTTAGTATATGTACAAATAGGACAACGAGTAATTCTGTAATAACAAGCGCCCTCATATGGTTCTCCCACAAAATCAACCTTAAATGATGTGGGATAGAGCTTTTCTTTTTCCTCGGTATACCATTTATAATACTTAACTATATTTTTCTTATTGGCCTTTTTTCCTCTCTTAGTATTTAGATTAGTTAATGAAAAAAACCATTTGACAAAATACAGAGAGCGACGCATCATTTCCTGGATGGTCTCTGGCGGAATTTCTTTTTCGCTTGCTAAATATGGCGCAACAAATACAAGAGCGAACATCTCATTGTATGCCATTGGATTATCATCTCCGATATCATCTGCTTCTTCTACTAGTTTTCGATAAATTATTTTGCTTTTTTTGAGGATATCCCTAGCATACTTTCTTCCATATTTTTCCACCAAAACTTTTTTCATAGGATGTTGAAACTGATAGAAATAAAAACTGTGATATTTCATTTTTATCCTTGCCTTTCTTTGTCTTTCCTATTTTCTTGCGATAAATACGACTTGTTGTTTTCTATCTAAATGATATTCAAAATTAAATCCCAATTTCCCCAGCATTCTTGTTAAGTCGTAGGGTGTGTATACTTCCATTTCTATCATATGTGCTAATTTTTTTACATCTCTTCTTTTCATAGATGACACTTCATTGCATATTAAAAATTGTCCGTCCTTTTTAAGCACACGATAAATTTCTTTGAAACATTCTTCTATGTCATTCCAAAAATAAATAGTTTCAAACGCTGTGACGATATCTATGGATTCATCTTCAAAAGGAAGGCTTCTTACGTCTCCCAGTGAAATCTCGCATCTTCCAGACTCAATCGCTTCTTTATTTATCTCACTAGCCATCTTTACACTTGTTTCTGAGTGGTCAATTCCGTAAACTTTTTTTGCTTTAGTTAAAAAATATTCTATGTTACGACCCCCGCCGCAGCCCAAATCTAGGACAATATAATCGTTTTCAATATTTATGTAAGACCTTCCCCAACTTGCTAATTTTTCATGTCCTTTATTCATGCTTTTTAACATAAACCTACCGCCAAAATTGTCTTTCGGTTTTCTAAAATTTTCAAAAAAACGCTTAAACATTTCCTCCTCCTCTTGATACTTATTCTCATCTATATTATACCACTTTTTTTCTTTTTGATTTAAGATTTTATGCAAAACAAACTGGTGTAGACGATAGATTACGACTTCCACAACAAATTTCATATTACTTTTTTTTAAATAAAAAACGGCTTTTAAGATTTCTTTTAAATCCTAAAAACCATTTATTTCAATACTAACCTCTAGATTTGTTTATCTTATATTTCTTTTAAAAATTTTAATGCCAAATACAATTTTCCAAGATCATGGTTGGCATTATGGAGTCCTTCGACCTCATAACAGCTCTCATCTAATACATCTCCTGCTTCAAGAAAGTTATAAAGTTCAAATCCATAAAAATCACAAGCTGCTTGAACACCTGCAAGCTCCATTTCTACTGCTATACATCCTTCTGCCTTTCTCTTTGAAACGAGTCCGCGTGTCTCACGAAGCATAACATCTGTAGTCCAGACTTTTCCCTTAGTGTAGGGAGCTTTTTCCTTGATAAAAAATTCTTCAAGCTTACCATGGTTTTTAATATCAAGATAATCTGAAGGAGCCGCATAGTAATAAGATGCTCCCTCACCTCTATAAGCCTCTGTTGGTATAATGTACTTTCCAAAAGTTTTTTCCTTATCAAGACTTCCACAAGATCCAAACATAATAAATTTATTTGCACCTGTAATCCAATTAACTTCTACACAATCTCCTGAAGCAAGAGCCGAACCCATCATAGTAAGATAAAATACAAATTCTTGACCTTCAAATCTACTTTTATATACTGGTCTTGACCCATTTACAGATCCTATATTTCCAATTTCTTCGCATTCAAAATTATCAAGCAAATATTCTATTATGCTTTTTGAATATATTATCAAACATTTTTCTGCAATATTTTTCTTTTCTCCGTAAAAGTCTTTTAGACTTAAAACTGGCTCTGTTTCATTATCAAAACTATCTATTATCATATTATTTCCTCCAAATTCAGATTTTATAATTCTATTGACGAGATTTACACTAATTTCAAGATTTGTTTTATATCGTTGAGATTTTCAGCAAAATAAATTAATTGCCCGATTGATAAAAGATGCTAAAATTTATTTATTTTTTTCTTCAATAAGATTATTATACTCTTCTTCTAGTTTTTCTCTTTCCTCTTTGGGTATCTCCATTGCTAGTCTAGAACTTATAGAGGATATTCTAAAATCAAGTAATAAAATATCTCTATCCTTGTTAATTGTTGTCTTCTTATTCCTATTTTTGTATTGTGATAAATTACCTTTAAAATTTTTGATTCTTTTATCTTCTATAATCATAAGTGTATCTGATATTTTATTTATAAACTCCTCATCATGACTTACAAAAATAAATGGTCTATCATAAGATTTCAGTAGATTTTCTAAACTTTCTATTGCTCTTATATCCAAAAAGTTTGTCGGTTCATCAAATATAAGATAATTAAAATCAGATGTTAAAATTTTAGCCAATTTTACCTTAGCTTTTTCTCCATCGCTTAATACATTTATAATCTTATATACATCGTTAGACTTAAACCCTAGTCTTGCAAGAACAATTCTTGTCATTGTTTCATCATATATAGACGTATTTGATACATTTTTTAAGATGCTGGAATTTTCTTCTAAAATATCACTCATTTGACTAAAATAACCTATCTTAAGATTTGGATGCACCCATATGTTTTCTTTATTACGTATCATATTTAAAAGAGTAGTTTTTCCACTTCCGTTTTCTCCAATTATCGCTATTTTAGAATTGTTGTTTATTTGGAAGTTGGATTTTTCAAACAAAACCTTATTTCCAAATTTTTTATTTATGTTTTCCGCTCTTATCAATATTTTAGAATGAATTCGTTTATTATCTGGAATGGATAGTTGTATCTCTTTTTCTTCTTTAGGTTTTTCTTTTATATCAAGTTGATTTATCCTAGATTCTACAGCTTTTACTTGCTTGTCTAATTTTTTCTTGTTTTCCTGACCACCCATCTTATGGAGTCTTGCTTCTGAATTCCCCATCCTTTTAGGTGTGGTTCTTACTTTAGATGATTGTTCCTTTATATTGATAGCTAGATTTTCTAATCGTCTTTTTTCTTTTATAAAATTCGAATACTCTTTATCTTGAAACTTTTGTCTTTTTTCTCTTTCTTCAAGATAGAAATTGTAGTCTCCATTATATTCTTCAATTTTTTCATCCTTTAATTCTATAATTTTTTTACAAGTTCTATTTATGAAATCACGATCATGCGAAATTATAAGGTATCCTGTTTTTCTTGAATTTAGCTTTTCTATAAGTTCTTCTTTTTGCTTTAAGTCTAAATGGGATGTAGGCTCATCTATTAAAAGAAACTTAAAACTATCTGATAAAATATCTGTTAATTTTAATCTTTGTTCCTCACCCGGACTATAATCGTCATCAATCTTTAACTGAGATTTGGAATAGATTTCATCAGAAAAATTCTTAGCTTGAATATCATAATTTAATAAATATCCTAAATCTCTATCTACTCTTACTTGACCAGTATAGTCTTTATCTATTCCTAATATTATTCTTAAAAGAGTAGTTTTACCCGTTCCATTGTCACCTATTAAGGCTATCTTATCATTTTCATTTATTGATAAACTATCAATTTCAAATAGCTTTCTATCTGGTAAAGTTTTTATTAAGTTTTGTATATATATCATAAATCCTCCTATGTTTTTTTTGAGAGGATTTTTTCCTCTCTTAGTTATTTGTAAGACTATATCTATTGTTCATTTGTCTGTACCTCCTAATACTATTTAATAATTTATACCCATAAAAACAATCAATCCCCTGTCATCATAAACAGATTGACTTGTCCATTTCACACCTTATTGCTCACCATAGCAATAACTCCATCTATCTTTTCGGTAGATTTTTCTTTGTCAGCTTTTATTTTTCAGCGGAATTTGTATATATAAAGATTTGAAACCTTTAGTCATACTTGAAGATCTTCCTCTCTTTTTTGGTTTAAGCCCATCAAGTCCTTGATTTCTAAAATCAGTTCAGAATTTTACTAGTTTATCTTAATATTATTTACTATTTTACCCGAACAACACACTCGTCTATTCACACTCTATACTCATATAATACTCATCGCAAAACTTATCCCACTTAACTGTATAGTCATCATGTGTGAGCAAGGTCAAGTCTTTTGCTGTAAATATATTTCTTTTTCTTGCTTCATCAAAGAAATATTCAAAACCACAGAAGGTTTCACTAATATAGGCGTATACGTACTTGAATCCAAGACTATATGCAAGGTAGAGGCGTGTGTGTCCATCTAGGGACGCGTATGTGTCTTCGCATATTGTAACTGGGATAATCACGTCTTCTTCTCTATTAACAAAGCTCTTAACTGCCTCTAATTTATCACTATCTATAAAGAACTGTATCGGCTGGATTTTATCTAGATCAAGCTTAAAAACCTCCACATCTTTGAATTTCTTAATAAGCTTACCACTTTCATCATAAAAATTTGTGATGTGCTCTGCATTAAATCGAAACTCTTCAATGACCTCGTCAAAATATGCTTCTTCTCCTTTTATAAGTGCCTCGGTCTGTGATATGATTTTAATTTCTACAGGCACATCGCCATCTACAATGTAGCAACCGTGCTGATATAGTGCCTCTTGACTGAAGCGATTGTCATCATATGTATTGATTCTATCTATTCTCATTTAATCTCCTTGAATAGTTTTCTTTGAAGTTTTGTATAAATGGCGATTTTTTCACGTTATTACTCCTTATAATCAAAAGACCCGACTTGGTACGCATTGTTAAGAGGCGTGTCGGGTACTGTTGCCTATATAATATAGTAATTACCTTGATTTGTCAATTTTTTCAAACCACCATCCAGTTCTATAGACTTAGCTCTCATGCTCTATTTACAATTCAAAAATCTCATCTGCCACTTCATTTAAAAATTCTATATCATGGGAAACAATAAAAATTATTTTATTTTTATTTCTATATTTTTTAATCAGTTCAGATATTTTTATCATATTAGCATAATCCATGCCGCTAGTTGGCTCATCATAGTAAATAAAAGTAGAGTCCTTGCACATAACTGACGCTATTGCAAGTCTTTGCTTTTGTCCTCCTGATAAACTCATCGGATGCCTTTCAATAAATTCGTCCAGGCCTAAATCTTTTAAAATGATTTTCGCCTTTTCTTCATCAAAATTTTTTACACCTAGGCTAAGCTCTTTGAATACTTCATCTGTAAATAATTGATGATTTACGTCTTGCATAACAAGTGAAGATTTTTTCAGCCTTTCTTTCTTGGATAGTTTTTCTCCTTTAAAATAAATCCCTTCTTTTGATTTTTTCTCAAGACCTATTAAGCATCTCAAAAGCGTTGACTTTCCTCGTCCATTGGATCCTATTATGCCATAAATTTTACCAAGCTTAAATGAGATGTCTTTTATACTTAAACACTCATCATCAGTAAATTTGTAGCTAAGATTTTTTATCTGATATTCTCCACCGTCTTTTAAATAAGGAACTTCTAATTTGCTTAATTCTTTATCCCTTAAACTTAAAGCGTTCAATTCATTTTTATCAAACTTTAAAAATTCACTTCTTGTATAAGTTTTTTTAAGTTTGCCTTTATCTATCAAAAATACACGATCAACTATGTCCATCAAATAATAAATTCTATGCTCTGCTACAATTATGCTTATGCCTTTTTCTTTTAGTATTTTAAGCATTTTTGTCAAAACACTTATGCTTTTAATATCCAAATTTGATGAAGGCTCATCCATAACTATAATCTTTGTACCTGCTATATAAGAAGCAGCAATGCAAAGAATTTGTTTTTCACCGCCAGATAGATTAAATATATTTCTATTCAAAAGATTTTTTACCGGGAATATTTCAAGCATGTCCTTTAAACGCCTGTCCATCTCTTCTCTTGCAAGACCAACATTTTCTAAATAAAACAATAATTCTAATGTCGTATTAACATTAAAGAAATATGTCTTAGGATTTTGAAAAACAGTTGAGACAAGCATTGAGATTTGATAAAGCTCCAAATCTTTTATATTTTTGCCATCAATAATTATTTCTCCCTTTGTTTTTGCGTTATCATACCTTACAGCTAATCCGTTGATAGAATTTATTAAAGATGATTTGCCGCTTCCGCTTTTTCCCGTAAATAGGACACACTCTCCCTCGGCTATTGATAGTGATATATCATCCAATATATGCACTTCGCCATAATCAAGACTTAAATTTTTTATTTCAACCATATTAAGCCTCCCACAATAAGTCCAGCAACTGCTAATACATAAACAAAATCAATTAGCTGTATCTTTACACTGATATATCTGGTCTTGGCAATTGGATTTTCTATCGCCTTTGTTTCTGCTGCTTTTGCAATGTCATCTGCAATGTTTGAAGATATAATTAGTAGTGGTACTGAAACATATTCAAGATATTTGATTGGGTTTTTAAAATTTATCCCCCTTACTCTCATAGCCATTTTGATGTTTTTCTTCTCCTCTTTAAAAGATGGGAAAAATCTAAACATAACTGCAATAGGTATGGAAAGATTTTTTGGAATTTTAAGCTTATCCATTGATGAAATTATTGTGCCTACGTCAGAAGTTTTTATCATGAAGCTAGCTGCCATAAATGGCAATAAAAACATTCTAAAGACTATAGGTATACTTAAAAACATCTTAATTATTGGGTTTATTGTAGATAGAATCATAAAATTAGGCAAGGAGTAAAGTATTCCACATAAAACTATCCATTTTAAAAGTGTTTTTTTATATTCATTCAAATAAAACAAAATTAAAAATATACAGATAATAGCTAGTTCAAAGCGGATATTTATGCCATGCATTACTGTTAATCCTGTAAGAAATACGGCTAATATTTTGCTGATCGGATTTGGATTAAAGGGAGCATTTGAAGAAAAGGTAGGCATTATACAATGCCTGCTTTTTCAAAGTGTTTCTTCAATAGAGCCTTTCCTATATATGCCCCAATAATTCCTCCTATAAAAGCACCTAAGGCTACTAAAGCCATGTGAGGATATGTTATTAGTTTTTCTAGGGCTACTACATAGTCGTCTCCCATCATTTTGCAATGTTCTATATATACTTCTTTTGCTAAAAGCATTTGCATCATAGAGCTGCAAATCCATATGCAAAATACAGCGTAAGAAAGCATATTGTATTTAAAAGAATTGTAATTGCCAATCTTTCTAATTAATTCTGATATTATCATTACTATAAGCGATAAAACTACAACTACATAAGTATGTCCAGCAGCAAACATAACAAGCGGTGATATCATACCGAATATAAATAACGCCCATGGTTTTTGAACCTTAGTCATAAATAACATAACTACAGTCCCTGCAACTATGGCTAATACTGTCGGGTATATTAAAAACAATATTGGAATCATGCCCATCATTCCAATTCCAAACATCAAGGCGAAATAAATTACGCCAAAAACACCGATGCTTACTAAATCTTTGACTTTTAATTTTTTATCATCCAATTTAAACCTCCTAATAAATAAATTCTTCTGCCATTTTTGTTTTTTCTATTAAATTCTTGTAAACTTTTGATTTTTGTAAAAGCTCTTCATGTTTGCCTTCACTTTCTACTTTTCCGTTTTCAAGAACTATTATCTTGTCTGCATTTTCTATGGATTTCATTCTGTGTGAAATGATGACAACAGTTTTATCTTTAACTAAATTATTTAAAGACTCTTGAATCTTTTTCTCGTTGTCAACATCAAGGCTTGCTGCTATCTCATCTAAAATCAATATCGGTGCATCTTTTAAGAAGGCTCTGGCTATTGATAACCTTTGTCTTTCTCCTCCTGATAGCTCAGCTCCGTTCTCACCAATAACTGTATCGAAACCCTTATCCATCTTTTCTATAAAATCTGTGCAGTTTGCAAGTTTTGCTGCCCTTTTAACTTCTTCGTCACTTGCATTTTGCTTTCCGATTCTAATATTTTCCATAACGCTTTGATTAAATAGAACGACATCTTGGAAAACTATGGATACCTTGTCAAAAAGGGATTCTGTTGATATTTCTTTTATATCTTTGCCGTCGATTAGGATTTCTCCCTCGTCGTAATCATAAAGTCTTGATATAAGTTTCAAGATAGTTGTTTTACCGCATCCGCTTGCACCTACTAAAGCAGTAACCTCTCCCTGCTTAGCTCTAAAGCTTACCCCATTTAAAACTTTTGCGTCTTTATTGTAGGCAAACTCAACATCTTTTAGATCAATATCAAATTTTTTCAAATTATAGTCTTCGCCTTCCTGTAAATTTTGATTTTGAATTTCTTTTAGTCTTTCAATTTTTGGCGATAAATAAAATATCTCCATCATGCCCTCTTTAGATGCATCTAGAGAGTCTTTTAGCTTTATCGCCGCTAGTAAATATCCTACAAGGTAGAGAGGGCTTATCTCTTTACTAATAATTAGATTTACGCCAACAAATATTACGACAGCAAGGGAAATAAAACTAAATATTGAAGATATAGACATAGTTAAAATTGTAGTTATTTCCGCTTTTAAGTGCACTTTTTCACTTTTATCCATTTTTTCATATAGCTTTTCTTTCATTTCCTCTGATAAGCCGTATGCTTTAATCTCCATTTGCATTTCTATATTTTCCTGAAAACTTTCTGAGTTTTTTCTTAGAATATCATAATATCTTTTATGTCCCTTAACCTGATATTTTTTAGATAAGGGTATGAATATAAAGCTTAAAAGAGATGGAATAATTACAGCTAAGCCCATCTTGACATTACCCATTAGCATCATGACGGATATAAGCGGGAAGAAGAGTGCCATGCCGCCTACCTTTGGTATTGAATGGCTCATTGCATGCTCTATACCTTCAATATCAGACATGATTGTTTGTGAAAGGTCGGAAATGTCATGTTTAGAAAAGTATGATAGAGGCAGTTTTGATAAATATTCCGCTGTCCTTATTCTTAAATCTGCACTTTCTTGATAGGTTGTGCTATATAATTTATCGTATTCGATAGAAAGCAAAATATACATTGCTAGCAAGGTCAAGGCTGAGAATACTATATAAAAGCCCTTGCTTTTGCCCATATTTTCCAAAACTTCCTGAGCAAAAATCATAAGTAAAATGGCAGGAAGCATGTTTATACAATAAACGAAAAATGAAGCCAGTGTTGCTTTGCTTAAATTTCTTGCTCCTTTATCTGTAAGAGCAAATCTTTTTTTATAAAACTCCTTCATTCGAAACCCTCCATTCATTTGCACTGTTAAACATCTCTTGCAGTCTCTTATACCTTGTATCTCTTGACATTAATTTTTTGTCGGAGCCTCTTTCTATAATTTTTCCGCTATCCATCACAAGTATTTCATCAAGGTCTTTAATTGTTGATAACCTGTGTGCAATCATGATAACTGTTTTATCCTTCATAAGATTTTTGAAAGCTTTTTGTAGTTCAAACTCGTTATCTGGGTCAATTGATGCTGATGCTTCGTCCATAATAATAATTTTGGAATCCTTTAAAATTGCTCTTGCAATTGCAATTCTTTGTTTTTCTCCACCAGATAAATAAACTCCTTTTGATCCTATGATAGTATTTTCTCTTTCTGGGAATTTGTCTAATATCAGATCGCATCCTGCTAATTTTAAGGCTCTCATAACGTCATCTCTTGTCGCATCTTTATTAGCTAAAAAAACATTGTCATAAATACTCTTCTTGAATAATTTTGAATCTTGAAAAACAAAAGAAATGGCTTTAATTAAAACTTCGTCAGAATATTCACTTATTGGAGTCCCGCCTATCTTTATCGTTCCTTCATTAACATTGTAAAAACCTGATATAAGTTTTGCTACTGTTGATTTGCCTGATCCAGATGAACCAACTAGTGCATAGGACTTTCCCTCTTCTAATTTAAAGGATAAATTTTCAATGACAGCTTTATCGTTATAAGCAAAGCTAACATTCTCAAATTCTATATTGTAGTTTTTAAAATTATTGACATTACCATGCACTAATTTGTCTTTTTGCATATCTTCGTAAAGTGCCTCTAAAGTATCTACTGCATAATTGCCTTGAGAAATATACATGGAGTACCACATCATTCTCATAAATGAAACAAATAGAACTCCCGATAAAAATAAAATCATGATAAGCTCAAGTAATATCATCTTGGCGCTGCCTAAGGTAGCCATAAAATAAACTATAGGAATAATTAAAATTGCAATCAGTCCAAAAAATAACCACTGATACAAAACATACGGCTTTTTACAAGATAGCGAATAATCATAAGCATACTTTGAGTAATCTTTTATAGCCTTATAAAAACTTTTAAATGACTCAACATTTACTCTAAATATTTTTACAACTTGCATTCCTCTTACGTATTCAACAGTCTCTGCACTTAATTTAGATAGCGCTTCTTGGTATATCTTCATAAATTTTTGCTCGCCCATCATTGCCCCTAAAATTAAGCCGCCAATTATTGTAAGAGCAAGCAAGGTTATGCCAACTCTTATACTTACTATAAAGCCTAGTACAAGGACAAGTATAGGTGTAACTATTGCCTGAGAGCTATCTGGAATCATGTGAGCTACAACCTGATGAGTTTGTGCGGCGTTGTCATCTATTATTTTTCTAATTTGACCAGATGGATTCAAGTCAAAGAACCTAAAACTAGCTTTCTCTAAACCATCGATCCCTCTTTTCCTCAAATTTGTTTCAAGCCTAAATCCCAAGATGTGTGAAAACATTCCTGAAACAAAATAAAATACCGCTCCAATTGTTAGTGTAATAACAGATTTTAATGCTAAGCTCTCTGCACCCGATAAATTCGAATTAATGATTAACTTATCCAGAAATTTGTAGATTAAATAATATCCATATACTGTAAGTACAGCAGATATAGCAGAAAAAACTATAGCTAAAAATCCAAGATATTTTTTATCCTGTACATAAGCAAATAGTTTTTTGTAAATCTTCATAATCATCTCCCCTTTCTTTGATGTTCCATTTAGGTATAAATTTACTTAGCTGATAATAGCTATCATTGCGTTTTTATTATACATCGGCTATAATTACTAATACAATGGTTTTAAAATAATAAGGCTAATTGGAATATTGTCTAAAAGGGATAGGTGTATTATGACATATTACGATTTTGTAAAAGATTATATGAAAGTAGATGAGTGTAAAAACAATAAGAAGTATTCAAGTGCAGGCCACACTTTTTGTTGGAATAAAGAAGACTTAACTTACGCAGAAGGCCTGTATTGGTTTTATGAAGGAGATGGATTTATTATTGATGTCCATGATTTTTATATCAAAGAAGAAGTAGTTCAAAATAATACTTATAGTATGGCAGATTATGTGTCAATATACACAAGCTACATAGTCAGCGCAAATGGAGAAAAATTTAATCCGTATCAAACGCTTACCGCAAACTCTTTATGTACTCTTGATTTTGATAATATAAAAGATGACTTCCTATTTTTATTACATGAGAACTGCTATTATCTTGCTGTTTCTATAGGATTTAAAAGAGAACTTTTGGAAAAGCACCTATCATCCATTAATATTGATCCAGAATCTTTTTATTCGAACTTATTTCAAACTAATCAAATTATACTTACAAAGGCCCTAGAAAAAGTGGCAATGGAAATCTTGAATTGTAAGATGTATGCTCCTGCCGCCGATTTTTTCTTTAAAGCCAAAGCAAATGAATGGGTGAGTATAGTAATAGATACCTACTTAAATAGGAAGAAATATAAAATTGAGTCTGATGATAATAAAGCACTTGAAGATGTAGCAAGATTCTTAGATGACCATTTCGCCATGAATGTAAATCAAGAAACCCTTGAAAAAATATCTAAAATGAGCGGAACAAAATTAAAAAATTTGTTCAAAGAAAAATATGGTCAAAGCATTACAGAATACACCCAAAGAAAAAGAATGAATGTGGCTGAAACTCTTCTGTTAAATGCCGAACTTCCTATAAAAGAAATAGCAGAATCTGTTGGATATTCATCTGCTAGCAAATTTTCCATTTATTACAAAAGATACAAGGGAAAACTTCCTAGTGAAGTCCGTAATTTAGCTTGCAAACATCACAAGTTAAAATGCGATTATTGTGATTAAGGTAAATTTTATTAAATCAAAAAAGAGTAGCCCTTTAAGCTACTCTTGTAGAAAGTACAAAATGAGTTAATTATATTTTTTGTGTTTCCTCATACTAGTTGCAAAACCACTCTTACATCCATATAGTTTTTTTGAGTCTTTTTTACATATTCTTCTTTATCTTTTTCAAAGACAAAATGCTTATAAAACTGCTTAAAATGCAGGATTTCTAAATTTACATCTTTTGTATCAACGCTATAGCTTCAGCAGTCGATTTCTGCCAATCAAAGCTTCCTATTCGGTCGCTTCTCCTGGGAAATCTTTGCATGAGACCTGCCTCTACTTTTCAGTGTATCTTCGCTTCTTGACAAGTAGGGCTAGGGCTTCAACGTGCGTTGCCTTTTATTTGGGAACATAATTTTTTATCCTCGTCATTCTTGTGGGAGCACAATTTATCAATATCATTGTCTTTGGCATTCTTTCTTTTATCTTTGAAATTATTTGAATCTAGACTATCTTTTACTCCTGTTTTGAAATAGAATGTTAAGTCATATGGATGGACTGTTCCTTCTTTGTCAATTCTGCCTACCACAACTTTTTCAACTATGCTTTCAAATACTGTTCTGTTAAATTCCTCTATAATTTCTCTATTATCTAAGATCTTTTTAAATTGCTTTAGTCTTTCTTTAATAAAACTTTCATCTTTTATTGTTAGTTCCAGTGTTTTCTTTTCATCAAGTAATTCTTCTTTTTGTTTTGTAAGTTTTTTATACTTTTTAGTATAAACTTCTTCATCTATATTATCTTCTAAATGAAGATCAACTAACTTTCTTTCTTGACTAATGATTCTATTTAATTGGTTTTCTAACTTTTTCAAATCTTTGACTAAAGTATTATCATTTATTTCTTCTTTTATAAAGATACTTTTTGTTGTATGGTCATAATCATAACTAAGGCAACCTTGAAAACCAATAAGCTCCCCCTTTTCCATTTTCATTTTCAATCCTTTTTTACATGGGCTGAGTTATTTTCTACTTCTTGTTGAGCTACTGAACTTAATATTGTTAATAGTAATTCTTCATTCATTGTCAAAGTATCTATATTTTCTTATTCAAAGACTTTAAATATTTCTTTTATATTAATTATTTAATTTCCATGATTCCGCCTTAGTTTTTGCATTGATAAGATCAGAATAAAGTCCATTATTTTTAATCAGTTCTTCGTGATTTCCACGTTCTACTATTTCTCCATCTTTTAAGACTAAAATCTGGTCAGCATTTCTAATTGTCTTTAACCTGTGGGCAATCATTATTATCGTCTTATTTTTTGTTAATGATTCTATTGCTTCTTTAAGCTTATCTTCATTTTCTGGATCTATACTTGCTGTGGCTTCATCAAAGATTATGATGTCCGCATCTTTTAGCATAGCTCTTGCAATGGAAATTCTTTGTTTTTCTCCACCTGATAGACTTGCTCCACCTTCTCCGATGACAGTGTTATATCCTTCTGGTAAAGCTTCTATAAATTCATGACATCTTGCTTTTTTAGCAGCCTGAACTACTTCTTCATGGCTTGCATTTTGTTTTCCAAATTTTATATTGTTTTCAATTGTATCCTCAAATAGATATACATCTTGAAAGACCATGGAAATTGAATTCATAAGATTTTCTATCTTATAATCCTTAATATTTTCTCCACCTATTAAAATTTCACCAGAATTTACATCCCAAAATCTCGCTATGAGATTACAAAATGTTGTCTTACCAGATCCAGATGGACCAACTATGGCAGTCATGGTATTTTCTTTTATCTCAGCTGATACATTTTTTAAAATTGGTCTGTCATCATAAGAAAAGCTGACATTTTTAAAGACTATATCATGATTTTTTATAGGCTCTGTAATACTTCCTTCTCTCATATCAGGCATAGAGTCGATAAAACCTACAGAATCTATGGCATTTTCGCAAGCTCTTAGGATTGCCATGTTTGATCCTGCCCCGATTAAGCCTTCAAAGATAATAAAGGATGCCATAATCATAAGAATTGTTTCAGCAAGTGGAAGTTCACCAGATAAATTTAATTTTAATGATACATAGACCATAGCTACTGTTGTTATTCCCATTACAATTCTTTGGATAACTGTGTAAGGTGCTACAGATATTTCTAAATCTAAAAGTATATTTGATGTATCTTTTATAGACTTTCTCAAAGCTCTGTTATTTTCTCCACCAAGATTATAGGATTTTATAACCTGCATTCCTTGTAAAGTTGCTAATACTTCTTTTGTAAGTCTTGTTTGTGTTTCTGTCATTTTGTCTGCATTAGCTGATGATTTTTTCTCCATCATTGATGTAACGATGAAAAATACTACCACACCTGCTACAGCAACCAGTCCTACCTTTACGTTAAAAATTAAAGTTCCAAGGACAAAGACTAAAGTATTTAAAACTCCACCAAGTACAAGAACCAAAAGCATAGGCACCCACATTTCTGCTTGGGAAAGTGAAGATGTAGCAATAGTAGTTAATCTTCCTAGTGAAAAGCTTGAAAAGAAACCCATAGGAACTCTTTTTATTTTTTCTCCTATTTCTATCCTCTTATGAGCTGCCATAAAATATCCAGCGTGTGTTTGTGCCATTTGTGATGATTTTTGTGTCATTATCTTTCCGACAAGGGATATAACTAATATTCCAAGACAAACAAAGATATCCTTATAGCCTAAAGTTTTAGAAAATATATTTACTAGCATATAGTAAATTGCACCAAACTCAAGGGCATTAAATACTGCGTGCAAAAATCCAGCGAGAATAGATTTCTTAATATATACCTGTTCTTCTTTTGAAAAATTCCATATCTTTTTAAACACATTAAGCATTTTCATCACCCCTTAAATTTGCAGCATACATTTCCTTATAAAGTTCTGATGACTTTAATAGTTCTTCATGAGTACCATAAGAATTTAATTTGCCGTCTTTAATAACAAATATCCTATCTGCATCAACAATTGTCTTTAGCCTATGAGCGATTATGATTAAAGTTTTACCCTTAACTAGGTTTGCCAAGGCGTTTTGTATGAGAGCTTCATTTTCGGGATCTATATAGGAAGTTGCTTCATCTAGAATTACGATTGGTGCATTCTTTAGCATGGCACGAGCAATAGATATTCTTTGTCTTTCTCCTCCAGATAGATGACCTCCTCCTTCACCAACTCTTGTATCATAACCATTAGTTAGATTCATAATAAAATCATGGCAGGCAGATTTTTTACATACATCTATAATTTCTTCGTCAGAGGCATTCTTATTTCCAAGCCTAATATTTTCCTTTATAGTCATATCAAAGAGGAAATTGTCTTGGGATACAAAAGAAATAAGTGAAGACAAGTTTTCGAGCGACACATCTTTTGTTTCTACTCCTCCAATTTTAATAGATCCCTTATCTACATTCCAAAAACCAGCAATAAGTTTTGCTATTGTTGACTTGCCTGATCCCGAAGGACCAACGAGGGCTGAAACAGAAGATTCTTTTATTTCCATAGAAAGATTATCTATAACCTTATTTTTTCCATCGTAAGAAAAGTCTACGTCTTGAAGTTCTATATTATAGGATTCTATTTTTTCTCCCTTGTCAATATTTTCTAACTCTCTTGAATCTAAAATCTTTCCTATTTCAGAAGTTATAGTTGATATTCTTGACATATCATCCATATAGTTCATGATTTTTAAAATGCTAGAAACTGTAGCAAATGATAATACTATTAAGGTAATTAAATTTCCTAAATCAATACTTCCATTTATATAAAATAAAATCCCAAAAGGTATGATTGTAATAATTCCCATAGGAGAAAGTAATCTACCTATGGCAACCCTATTCATAGATTCACCCATCCAGTTATAATAAAAGCTTGCATTATCATAAACTGCATCAGCATATTTTTTATAAGATGATTCGCTTTGATTAAAGGTCTTTATTACTTCTATCCCATTTATATACTCAACAATGGAATTATTCATATGTTGACCAATGGCAACTGACTTTCCAAACATTTCCTTATAATGAGCATTCATAACAGACATCATGGTAGCCATTCCTACTACAAAAGGAATTAGTGATAGCAAGGTCAATCGCCAATCTAAGGTAAACATATAAATAAATAATAGAACAGGTCCTACTAAGTTTGCCGTAAATTCTGGAACAAGGTGGGCAAGTGAAGTTTCCATAGAATCAACTTGCTCAACTATAATATTTTTTAATTCTCCAGATGTCCTTGAAAGAACATCTCCCAGTGGCATCTTAAAAAGTTTCTTAGAAATATCATTTCTAATTTCTCCTAATGAATTAAAGGTTGCGGTATGGGAAATACTTGTTGATATTCCTGCTGCCACTTCTTTAATAACAAATGTTATTAAAATAATTATGCAAAGTGGAGTGTATAAATTCATGTCGCTTACGCCATTAATCAAATTCACAATAATTTTCGCCATAAAAATATAAGAAAAAAGCCCAGCCACTACTCCAATTATTGCCAGTAAGATTGACATAAAATATGAGCCTTTTCTCTTTTTTACATATTGTTTTATTAGATCCATCAAATCCCCTCCTTAATATTATATTTTTTTCCCATTAATATAGCTAATATTTTTTCTTTATCCTCCTTTGTAGAAAATTCCTCAAAAGAGTATCCATCTAGATAAAGAATTTTATTGCAGGAATTACACAAAAATTCATAATCATGGGAAATTATAAGTATAATTTTTTCTTTTTCTTGTAATTTCTTCATTCTTTCTGAAATAATTTGCATATTATGTCCATCTAAACCACTTGTTGGCTCATCAAATAAATAAACATCTCTTTCTAAAAGTTCTGCTGAGGCGATAGTTAATCTTTGTTTTTGTCCGCCTGACATGATTTGTGGATGGATGTCTTTTAAATTTTCTAAGTTAAAATCAGCTAATATTTTATCTGTATCTGCATCTTTATTATTTAGTTTTAACTCGTCTTCTGCTGAAACTTCAAAAAGATTACTATCAGGATTATTTGACAGGTAGTATATTCTTTTTTGCCTATTTCTTTTGTTTAATTTTTCTCCATTTATAGATATAAAACCACTATCTTTTTTCACAAGTCCACTTAAAATTTTAAACAGAGTAGATTTGCCTATGCCATTATCCCCAATAATTCCATAAATATTTCCACTTTTAAATTCGTAGGTCAAATCTTTTATAAGGACATTCTTATTATAGGAAAAAGAAATTTTTTCTAAGTTCATAGAATTTATCTCTTTTAACTTATTTATTTTAGGATATATTTTATTTAAAGAAAAGAATCTTAATCCTAACTTATTGAAAAAATCTTCACTTTTTGATAATAGTTCTTCCTCTGTAAAAACATTGCTAATTTCCCCATTTTTAAGATAATAATATTTATCCACTACTCCTCTAAGGTAGTATAGCCTATGCTCTGAAATGATTATTGTCTTTTTATTTTTCTTTAATAAAAGCATAAGTTTTCTTAAAGCTTCTACACTTTTCATATCTAGGTTAGCAGACGGTTCATCAAAAACATAAATAGGTGGATTAAGTGCATTTATTGAAGCAATTGTTATTTTTTGTCTTTCTCCACTTGAAAGATGAAATAAGTTTTTATCTTTTAAATCTTCTCCATTAATAGATTTTAAGGAATTATTGATTATTTCATCTATTTTTTCTCTTTCTATCCCATAATTTTCAAGCCCGAAGGCAATTTCATCTTCTACATTTTCTGCAAAAAATTGACTCTTGGGATTTTGAAAAATAGATCCTACTTTCCTCCCTATTTCATATAATTCTTTTTCCAGGGGATTTATTCCATCTATGGAAATTTCTCCCTTTAATTTTCCTCCATAGAATTTATAAGCAAGACCATTTATAAGTCTTGTAAGGGTAGTTTTACCACAACCACTCGCCCCTATAAAGGCAACACATTCCCCATCATTAATTTCCAAATTAATATTTTTTAAGATGTTTGCTGAATCTTTACTGTAGGCAAAGCTTACATTTTTTAAATTGATCATCTTAATAACTCCTCTCAAGGAAAATCATGCTCATTGTGATAAAGATGGTGATTAAACAAACAATAACATCAAGATTTCTAAATTTTATTTCTCTTCTTGAGCTATGTTTTCCAGATGCAGAAATTCCTCTTACTTCCGATGCGGCGGCAAGTTCTTCAGCTATTTTTGAAGATGAAAACATCATAGGAACAAATAAATATTCCATCGTTAAAAATGGTTTTTTAATAGAAATTAATCCTCTTAATCTCAATGAGTCGATAATTTCTTTAAACTCACTTTTAACTACTGGGAAAAATCTCATCATGAAAATAAGTGGCAAAGCAACATTTCTATGAATTTTCATTTTTTTCATTATTGCCATTATCTCTCCTGGAGGTGTTTTTAAAATTGGTATTACTGATAGAACTATAACTAATGTTCTTATAACCATAAACAGAAACATATCTGGAATCAAAATGCCAAAACCTTCACCATTTGAGACAAATCTCAAAAAACTTAAAACACCAATTGCAATAATTAGTTTTATAGTAGATTTGCTATATCCTTGCAGTGATACATAAATAACTAGAATGGCGGCTAATAAAAAAAGTACAGTATCTTTGGACAATACTGAAACCAAAAATACCGTACTTAAAAATACTACTAATTTGGAACGTAAGTCCAAATGCATCATTTTATTATGCCTGTCTTTTTAAAATGCTTTTCTGTCATCTTATTTCCTAAATAGCAACCAATAATTGCCGCCACAATAGTACATGCTAAAGAAATAAGAATCCATTTAGGATTTGTATAATACTGAGTTTGTATTTGAACTTGTTCTGGAGATACGCCAGACTTAATGAAGGCATCTTTAAAAAACCATATTTCGCTCATACCATGAGCCGCTCTAGTTAATGATGTAATTATCCAAGCAATAGTAATTCTTTTTATATTCCTATAGCTATCTGTACCAAGCATAGATAACTCTGCAATTATCCCACCACCTACAAACCATGGAATCATAAAAGGACCCATAAAGACAGTTGCTAATATAGCTTGTATAATATTATAAATTAGTGCAACTCCCGGTTTGCCTACTTTCATAGCCATATAAACAAAAAATGGTCCTAAAATTAGTGCAGTAAACACAGCATTAAAAATCATATTGAAAAATAATGATGCCCCTGTAATCATTGAAAAAGCAATGAACACAACAATCATGATTGCAGAAAAGATTCCTATGGTTGCTAAATCTTTTATAGTTAATTTTTTACTTTCCATAATTCAACCTCCTTATTTGATATCTATTATCATCCTATAATAGGCTAAGCTTATTTTCTTGACTATTTAGACTAAATGTGCTGTTTTAGATATTTTTCTATATTCTGAAGGAGTGAGATTAAACTTATTTTTAAAAGTATTTGAAAATTTAGCATGATCTGTGAAACCTACCCTAATAGCAATTTCCGTAATTGAAATTGATGAATTATTCAAAAAATCAGCCGCTACCTCCAATCTTTTACTTGTTATAGCTTCCTTAATTGTTTGCCCAAAAACACTCTTATAGCAAGATTTCATTGTGGTAGAATTTATCTTAAAAATTTCTGATAGTTTATCATAAGTTATATTTTTTTCGTAATTATTCTTTATAAATTCATCTATTTTCTTTACAATATCAACATTTGTCTTAATAAAATATTTCCTATCGCTTATCATGTTACTGGTATCAAGGCTTGAAATATATAGGAAAAGTTCTTGAAATTTTACCCTTAGATATTCAATTAGAATTTCATCTGGAACTTTATAAACTTCATAAAAAATATGTTCAATATGCTGAGTAGCTCTTTGTACAAAAACTTTATCCTTATTACATAATTTTCTTAAAACAACTTCAAATTTAATCCCTAACATTTCTTCTAAAAAATATATTTCGCTATCGAATTCTTTTGGATTAATATAAAAAGTCACACCATGATAATGAGATATAGGAAAAAAAGATTCCTCAGAGCTGTTACTACTTGCATTGATTGCAAAATCTCCCGATTCCATATAAGTAATAGTTCCATCGCTTAACACGCATTCAAATCTTCCTTCTCTACAATGATTAATCTCATAGCTTTGATTTAAATTTTTTGATAATTTTTTCTTTATGACAGAAGTGTGCATATCATTATAAAAAACTGTTACCCCTTTGAAAATTTCGTACTTCGAAACTATATACTTCCCATTTTCCAAATTATGAAATTCGCAAATTCTCCCTTTAGAATTTTCTATTATTTTTTCTAAATTTCTTCCATAAAGATGGCACATTAACTCCTTACCCATAAAAATCTCCTAATTAATAAGTTTTTCTCTCAAATAACCTTCCACCATCTTTTTAATTGTTTCTCTATTTTCAATAAAAATTTCTTTTTGATTTAAACTTTCATATCCTAAAATCAAAGTATTCACAAAGGTCACTAAAAACTCATCTTCAAAAATAGATGATAGCTTATCGTTTAGAGGAAATGTAAACGATAAAATTTCTGTGTTTGTTTCTTTTAAATTTTCAAACATTTCACACAATCTTTTATCTTCATTTTGTAGTTTCAAAAAAATTGCATATATGCTTTTAAATTCATTTTCATCATAAATTCTTTCCATCATCATCTCAGTAATTGCGTCTAAAGTCGTTAACTTAGATGTGTCGATAGTTTTGTTTTTTTCTCCTCTATATTTGATACCTGATTTCATAAAATCATAAATCATTTCATAGGTTGAGCCATAATGATAGTAAACACCACCTTTACTTAAACTTACTTTTTCTATAACATCTTCCATAGTTGTATTTTGGAAACCCTTTTCTAAGAAACATGTCTTTGCCGCTTCCAGAATTTCTAACTTCCTTTTTTCTCCAACTTTCAATTTTCTATCATTCAAAACTTTATCTCCTGTTAATAAATATTTCCGACGATATCGTCGGTTTTATTATAACTCATTTGATAATTAATTTCAATACATGAAGGATTTTAAAATTTAGTAATCTTATTTAAGATATTTGCTTGAACGCCCTTTATACTTCTTTATTAATTTCTTTAAATGCGGTATAATTAATCATAACTTAATACACGCTTAACGCTTATAACTTTAATAGCTTTAATAGCAAGCACAGTAAGTGTACGGACACTTACGAAAAAATTAATGGAGCAGACTTTTACGGAATGCTCCATTTTTTTCGCACCTAACCACACGAAAGTTTACTTGAGTGTTTGGTAGGTGCTATGCAAGGAATTTCCAAGAGCTAATATAGTTAGCGATTGGTTGAAGTCTACTGCTAATTTTTACCTTGTTATGGAAACCCTAAGACCCCGAAATATATTTTATAAAGGAGAATAAAATGGCAAATAGATTTAGAAATGAAAGAATAGAAATAAAACTAACTAAAGAAGAAAAAGAAATTTTTGAAAAGAAAATGAAACTTGCAAATTGCAAAACAATGTCCCACTTTCTTAGGAAATGTGTGTTGGAAAAAGAAATTTATGTAGTAGATTTAGAATCATTTAGAAACCTACAATGGTTACTTTCAAATACAACAAATAATATAAACCAGATTGCAAAAGCAACTAATACAACTGGCATTATTTACAAAAATGAAATCGAATCAATGAACAAAGAAATAGAAAAATTATCAAGAGAAATATGTCAGTTCCATTCCCTACTTCTTAATAAAGCAAAATAAATCTTGCGATATAAAATCAAGATTTAAGTGTTATGAATCTCCAAATCATACAAAATCTAATGCCTATATAAGTCATTAAATATCAGATGAGTAATATTACATTCTAAATAAAAACTATGTACATCAAATAGCATTTTTAATGAAAATGATTATTTTTTTATTTTTCTAATCAATCTACCAGATTTATAAAATTACATTCAAAACTCACGAATTAAAAAGATATTTTTAGCAAATTTTTTAAAAAAAGAATACTCTTACTCAAGAGTATTCTTCCTCAACATCCAATATGAACTACATTTCCAAATACGTAAAATTATATAATTTATATGTCACAAAACTGAAGATATAAACCTCAATCATGTAATTATTGTTTTAATATCTTCTTAGTTCCACTCCATATAACCAGTTCCCAAGAGAAGTATATCGACTACTGTAGACTTGATCTATAACCCAAAATTCATAAGTACTATTTCCACTTATTTTTTCATATTCTATGTATGGATAAAGACCTAAATATTCAAGACCTATAAAAGTGTAAGATTCCTCCAATACTGGTAAAATACATGATTTCCCATTTACATGCCTTCTGCCAAACCCAATCTCCACCGACACCATTTTGAATTAACAATATTCCCAGTGGCGATATAAGATAAGCATTTACAATTAGATATTCTATTTTTAATAACATTAGCCGTTTCAGATGATACATTATTTCTATCCAAATTTTGTCATTTATCCAGTCTGCATAAACGGAATAACCTGCAATGTTAAATAAATCCATCAGTGTCAGTATCAGTTTTTTATCTAAAAAACTATGTGCTATAAACAAGTCGTATGAATTTTTTTTAAAAAACGGAGTGATTTTTATTTAAAATCCTTGTTTCAGATTCATATCCAATGTCTCTTTTTATAGATTCTATTATTAAAATTCATTTGTTAAAATCATAAAAATTTTACCTAAAATCTTCTATCTTTTGACAATTTCCAATAATGTAACCCCAAAGGAGTCAACCTGCACGACTTACAATTCATTGCCGCAAAATACATATGTTCTTCTCCGACAGGTTCAATCAAACCAACACTCTCATATAGTTGTAATTCTTTAAATTTTTTAACATTTTCATCTTTTGCATAAGGTTCTTTAATTTCAATTTCATACTCAGGATTATTAGTAAACTCAAAAGATGGGTCTAAGGAATATTCACTATCAGGATTTTGAAAATAATAACTTAACTTCCTTAAAACTTCAACAGGAACTTTAGGTTTTATTTTTCTGATAGGAAGAAATCTGGATATATTTGTTTTAAAAAGAGGTCGTTGTTCCCATGCTCCCAACGACTGATCAACAAATGAATATAAACTTGCTGGTGTAATATTTCCGCCAACATCAGCAGCACCACCCAACAATCCCTGAATTAACAATTCAGTAAATACTCCATGACCAGTGATTCCATCTTCTACAGCGTATTGGTCTCTACTACTGGCAGTCATAATTGTTACACCTTCTCCTAATACTGTTTCATTTGATGAGACAACTTCCAACTCTCCAAATTTGCCTGAAAAACAGCAATCCAATATAACAACTTTGTTTTTACTTTTTGATTGTTTTAATAAAGCCAAAATATCTGACATTGATACTCCCATATCTCTGCCTTTAAAATCAGGTGTAACTATCTTCCCCGTAAATTCATCTGTTCCATGACCTGAAAAGTAAAACAATGAGATGTCAGAATCTCCTTCACAAAAAAGAGCATTTAGCAGATCCAAAAGCTCATCCTTAGTCTGGATATTTGGAGCATACTTAACTTCAAAATTAGGAGAGCCATCTCCATTTGTTTCAAGTAAGCATTTTATTTCTTTTGCATCATTTACACATCCTTTTAAAGGACAACCCGGATAATCATCAATACCAACAACGAGTGCTTTTCTACTCATCCTATAAACCTCTCTTCAATTATATATTCTCAATCCACTTTGAAATATTTGACCATGTCCAGTCCATTAGTCTAATATATCCGCATTCACTTGTAATAGTAACTCCAGAGTGACTATCATTTCCATATATTCCAACTATTGGAATACTTTCATCTTTTGCACACTTCATTTCCCAAATTTGTCCATCTGCATTTTTTGTGTTCTTTGTGACTATTGATATCACTCCATCACATCCTTTTATTCTTGTTCTACAATTTGTTTTCCACTGTGAATCCCATGGTTTTTTAACTGACATATCCACAAATTCAAAGGGGCTATTTTCATTTTTCGCTTGTCCTTTTAAAAAATCTCTTAAATGTTCATCCTCAATTGCAAAACTAATAAAAATTCTTTTCATAATTATTTTACCTCCTTAATGTCGTTAATTTGTATAGTATCTTCACTATAAAAATTCAAAGCATTCCAAATTCTAGGCAAAATATCTGTGGTTACGATTTGCCCATTATTAATTTTATAAAATGTATTTTTTACCAATCCTTGCTTTTTTATCAATTCACCATTTGTCATATCTAAATCTATTAGTTATTTAAATAATATTTTATACCTAAAAGTTCTCAATATACACTATAACGAAGACTTATATTTATTATATTATACCATTAAATGTCGGTTTAATATAAAACGTTCTCTTTAAAAGAACATTTAAATTTATAAACAGTAGTATATTAACCCATATTCTTTAATCCTTAATATTTTCTTGTCTATAATATTCCAGACAGTGTCTGGAATATTGCATCTCATTAATTCTATTTGATAAAATTACAGCTACACCAACAACATTATCAAAAGACAGATCCCCAATGTACTTATTTTCACTGAGATATACTTCCCACAAGGATCTTAGGTATGAATCTTCTTTCATGTCCTCGATTATTTCCTCATAGCCTTTCATTATCTCCTGACTTCCTCTTATGTTTGAAGTTCTTTCTATTGCTTCTTTTAAAATTTCATAATCTATCTGATCTTTTTTTAGCTTATAGAGGGTGTATAGGTCGTAAAAGTCTCTCATTCGTGTTGTCGTTATATTTCTTCTGATTATGGTTTCGTATTTTTCTGCTAATATTGTTTCTAATGGATATGCCATTATTTTTATATCTTCTTTGCTAAAGATACAAGGGTAGATGTATTCTATTTCCCCTGGTGTTATTGCATCTCCTGTTATTAGGTCAAGTTTCATAGGACTTTTATTTATTCCTATTTTTACTAATAGCAATCAAAAAAGCACCTACCATTTGATAGATGCCGTTAAACAAATTTAAATTACTCTTTTACTATAGGAACCCATAATTCCATTTGATAATCTTCTGAATTAGGGTCTCTATCTCCATATACTTCAAAATCGGGACTTTCATCATGTCTATATCCTTCTTTAGGGAAGAAATATGAAATAATATACTTCCATCCTTCGTGAATGCACTTTGGTATAGGTCCTTGTAAGCTTACAATAGCATACTCTTTTTCAGGAATACTGAGTATATCTAAACCTAACTCCTCAGCTTTTACTTCATCAGTTAAATCAAAACCAGCTAAGTATATAAATGAATCTTCTTCATCCATTATATAGTCATATCCTACGCCAAAGATTTGACCATTACCAAACTCTTCAAATTTTTCTCTTGGTACTTTTTCAACTAGTCTATCCCAAACTTTTGGGAAATTTGAACTTTTAGTTACATCTGATTTAATACCAGCTACTTTAAACGCTTTCTTTTTCTCAATTTTAATATCCATTTGATTTCCTCCTTGAACTGAAATTGAAAAGTAGATTCTTGGAAAATATTGATACTTTTCTCCTTTTTTTACTTGACCTGGAGTTAGCTTATGAAAACTTTTAAAAGCTAAAGCAAAAGAATCCTGAGAATTATAACCATATTTTATTGCGATGTCTATAATTCTTTTATCTGAATTTTTTAAATCAATTGCAGCATTTGTCATCTTTCTTAACCTTATATATTCAGATAATGAATATCCTGATATGATTGAAAATATTCTTGAAAACATTGGAAATGAATATCCTGTTATCCGTGTTATTTCTTTTTCATCAAGTTCATCAGTTAAGTTATCTTCAATATAGTCTATTGCTAAGTTAAAAGATTTCATTATATCCATATTTCTACTACCTTTCATTTAAATTGTACAAGGATATATTAAATTATACCCGATAATGCTAATACAAATATTATAGCATCACATGTTTATACTATTTTTCTTCTCTGCCAGACTTCTTATCTTGCTCTTTATGCTCTCGATATTAATCACGATAATACCTCCATGTATTTTCTAATTTCATCTTCTATTTTAAATAGTCTGCTGTATTTTATGAGTCGTCCTAGATTTTGCTTTTTAGGATGTAACGAATCCTTACTCCCTTCAATGAAAAAAGAGCAGCCTTTTAAGCTACTCTTGTAGAAAGTACAAAATGAGTTAATTATATTTTTTGTGTTTCCTCATACCAGTTACAAAACTACTCTTACGTCCATATAGTTTTTTTGAGTCTTTTTTACATATCCTTCTTTATCTTTTTCAAATACAAAATGCTTATAAAACTGCTTAAAATGCAGGATTTCTAAATTTACATCTTTTGTATTAACGCTACAGCTTCAGCAGTCGATTTCTGCCAATCAAAGCTTCTTATTCGGTCGCTTCTCCTGGGAAATCTTTGCATGAGACCTGCCTCTACTTTTCAGTGTATCTTCGCTTCTTGACAAGTAGGGCTATAGCTTCCACATGGCTTGAGTGGTCTGTATGGATAAAATTTGAGATTTTTCAAAAGCCTCGTATGTGGGAATATATCTATGATATAAATTCCTTCTCTCACTGCATAATATACTATTAATAAGCAAAGAAAAATAGCCCTATATCACCTTTACTTTATAATGGAAAATCTGCCCTTATCTACAAGTCGATTATCTTAAAAAATCTTCTAATAACAACTTCAGTTTTTTCAATATATTATTCTTACGCCATTGTATAGCTTGATAACTCACTTTCTTTATTCTTGTAATACTCGAAAGAATTTCATACTGAAAGTACAAACGCTCAATGATGCCCCTTTCTTCTGCATTGAGTCTTGAAATTGTATTTCTGACTGCTTCAATCATCATCTGTGTTTCAACAATCTTTTCTACATCAACACTTTCATCAACAATATTATCTACAAAATGTCCGTCATGATCCAATGATGAAAAAAGAGCAAGTGGTTTTTTCTTTCCACCTGCTCCAAATACTTTTCGTGTTCTCTTTCTCGCCAGTAGACTTTATAAATATCTTCACTGACTTTGACCTTTTGTCCGTTGATATAAAGGTAATATTTTTTTGGCATATATGCTTCCTCCATTTCTTTTTGTCTGCGTTTTAAAACAAAAAAA
>NZ_JBRFJE010000023.1:0-26544 GCF_052932165.1 Finegoldia sp. P3-F-LR
ACTCCTTCAGGTGTATCCGCCCATCTTCCTTCTCTGTACAACTGTACGCATTCTTTTTTAAATTCATAACTATATTTCATAAAAATACCCTCCTTACTGGTTTGTCCAGTAAAGAGGGTACATATCATCATCTGCCCAACCGATATTTATTTCTTTTTCTTTTTGACCATCTTCAATCTGAAGAATTCTTCTCTTTCTTTTTCAGCTAATATATCTTCAGTATCTTTGATGGATTGTTCGTATTTTGGAATTTGTATTTTATCCAACGCATTGGCACGTTTTTGAGTTTTTTTAATCTCTTTACCCAATTTATACACTGCATTTTCCATTTCAGCTAATTCGTAGATAGTCTCTCTAATTTTGTTGAATGCTAGAACAGCCCTATCAAACGAAGCATTAGTTCTGAAAAAACCATATTGTGCTTCGGCTTTTGATTTTGGATATACAATGTTTGGAACTTCAACTCCCATTACTGACTTATAAATTATATCGAATTCTTTTTCGTGACTAATCGAATGGGAAATTTCTTCAAGTCTATCAGTTCCAACTGTTATGGATGCTTCTGTCAAAAGCTCGTAAGCTTCATCGAATTCTTTTTCAATGGAATCTTGAAGAGTTTGTGCTTTTTTCATTAGTCCCATCATTTCTTTGATGAGGACAGTTCTTTTTTTATCCAAAAGATTGTAACCTTTTTTGGAAAAATCTAATGTCTTTTTAGCTTTTATTAAATTCCCCTTTGTAGGAGTCATCTTATAAACTGCCATATAATCACCTATTCATATGTTGTTTTATCATTTCTGGTGATAATCTGTCCAATTCGTTTTCTGGTAATATCTTCAATAAATCCCACGCAAGATCTAGTGTTTCTTCTATTTCTCTGTTTTCATAATAATCTTGTTTTACAAATCTGTTTTCAAATTCGTCTCCAAATTTCAAATATTTTTGATCGGCTTCACTCAAATCATCTGCTCCGATAATTTGTGCCAAATCTCTGACTTCTTGAACGTGAGAATAACTTGAAAATAATTGGCTACTTACATCCGGATGATCTTCTCTTGTGTATCCTTCACCAATACCATCTTTCATAAGTCTCGATAATGATGGAAGAACATTGATTGGTGGATATATGTCTTTTTGCATCAAACTTCTTTCCAAAACAATTTGTCCTTCAGTAATATATCCTGTTAAGTCCGGAATAGGATGAGTGATATCGTCATTAGGCATCGTCAAAATCGGAATCAAAGTTACAGAGCCTTCTGCATCTTTAATCATACCTGCTCTTTCGTACAATGACGCTAAATCAGAATACAAATATCCTGGATAGCCCTTTCTGGAAGGAACTTCTTCTCTTTTTGATGAAACTTCACGAAGAGCTTCTGCGTAACTTGTCAAATCAGTAATGATAACCAATACGTGATAATTTTTTTCGAAAGCCAAGTATTCCGCTGCAGTTAGTGCCGCTCTTGGAGTAATAATTCTTTCCATTATTGAATCATCAGCGTAATTTACAAACATACACACATTATTCAATACACCAGATTGTCTGAAAGTATCTTCGAAAAATCTTGCTTCGTCGTGTTTTACACCAATCGCTCCAAATACAATAGCGAAGTTATCTTCGTTTGCGCCTTTGATTTTGGCTTGACGAACGATTTGTGCAGCCAATCTATTGTGACTCATTCCAGATCCAGAAAATACTGGAAGTTTTTGTCCTCTAATCAAAGTCATCAAACAATCTATCGAACTAATTCCTGTTTGGATAAAATCCCTAGGATAAACTCTGGAAACCGGGTTGATGGCACGTCCATTTACGTTGTAGCGTTTTGCTGCGTAAATATCTCCTCCATCATCTATTGGTTGACCAATTCCGTTGAATTTTCTTCCCAAAATATCTTCTGACAAAGCTATTTCAAATGGCCTTTGTGAAAATCTAACTTTAGTATTTTGTGTACTCATTCCTGTACTGTCACCAAAAACTTGGATAGTAACAGTATCATCGTTAATATTTACAACTTTACCGACCATTGATTTATCTGATGCAGATGATTTTACTTCGACAACTTCCCCAAAAGATGCTTCATTTACATTTTCAACTTCTATAATTGAACTTTCAACTTTTTTTAGTTTAATGTATTCTTTTATCATAAAATCACCTACTTTTCGTATTTGCTAATCAAATCGCTGTAAAACTCTTTGATTTCGTCATTCAAATCTTTTATTCCACTTAAATCTTCGTTAGAAATTGTGTTCTTCATGGCGATAACTTTTGAATACAAATCTGCATTTTTTACTTGAGAAATAGGAATTTGTTCTTTGATTGCCTTGTGTCCTTCTTCGTATAGTAATTTTATAGTTTTAAGCATTTCAACTTGTTTCTTAAGAGGAACATAAGTATCCACCTTACTAAAAGCATTTTGTTGCAAAAATCCTAGCTTCATTACATTTGAAATGTCCAAAATCAATCTTTGATCGTCTGGAAGAACATCTTCACCGACAAGCATTACTATTTCTTTTAATTTGTCTTCTTCATATAACAATTTAAGCATTTGATTTCTCAAATCTACAACATCTTCACCAAGTTTGGATTCGTAATAATCTCTTAATTTTTCTACATAAGAAGAATAACTACTCATCCAGTTAATAGCTGGATAGTGTCTCGAATATGCCAAGTCCTTATCCAAACCCAAGAATACATTTACGAATCTCTTAGTGTTTTCTGTAACTGGTTCACTGAAATCCCCACCAGCTGGTGAAACAGCTCCGATAATTGTAACTGATCCTTCGTTGTCGTTCAAAGTTTTCACAATTCCCGCTCTTTCGTAGAACTGTGCAATTCTAGATGGAAGATATGCAGGATATCCTTCTTCTGCAGGCATTTCTTCAAGTCTTCCTGAAATTTCACGAAGAGCTTCTGCCCAACGAGAAGTCGAATCTGCCATAATTGCTACATCATATCCCATATCTCTGAAATATTCTGCCATTGTAATTCCAGTGTAGATACTTGCTTCTCTGGCTGCTACTGGCATGTTGGAAGTATTGGCTATCAATACAGTTCGTTCCATAAGTGGTTTCCCGTTATTAGGGTCGATAAGTTTTGGAAAATCTTCCAATACTTCTGTCATTTCGTTACCACGTTCACCACAACCAATGTAAATAATAATATCTGCATCGGCGTATTTTGCCAATTGGTGTTGTGTCATTGTCTTTCCTGTACCAAATCCACCAGGAATTGCTACAGTACCACCTTTTGCAAGTGGGAAGAACACATCCAAAATTCTTTGACCAGTTTCCAATAAGCGATCGACATCTAGTCTTTCTTTGGAAGGTCTTGGAATTCTGATTGGCCAGTCTTGGTACAATTTTATATCTGTTAAGTTTCCAAAATCATCTTCCACTTGCATAATAGTAGTCTCAATATTGTATTTGCCATTTTCAAGAACATTTTTTACAGTACCATTAACTCCAACTGGAATCATAATTTTGTGAACGATAGCTTCTGTTTCTGGAACTTCTGCTATTATTTGTCCTTGAGTAACTGTATCACCATTTTTAACTTTTATAGTGACATCCCATAATTTTTCTTCGTCGATGGAAATAAGTCCGATACCTTCTGGAATGAAAGTTGAAAATTTATCTCTTATTTCTTTTAATGGTCTTTCTATTCCATCAAACATATTTTTCAATAAACCAGGTCCTAATTTTAATGAAAGTGGTTTATTAGTGTGATAAATTTCATCGTCTTTTTTCAATCCTTCAGTTTCTTCGTAAACTTGGATAACTGCGATATCATCTTCAAGGCTGATAACTTCTCCGATTAATTTCTTTTCACCGATTAACACCATTTCTTTCGCTGTGAAATCGGTCATATTTCTTCCTTTTATTACAGGACCATTAATAGAAAAAATCTTACCATTATTCATTGATATCACCACCAGTCATTAGATTATGAATATCTTCACCCATTGCATGTTTGCAATCTTGCATTTTTGACAAATAAGTGTAATCAAAATTCACTGTTTCTTCTACATCTTGAATCATAAATCCACCCAAGTAATTGTTCGCAATGGATTTGATTTCTTCGACTTTTTCTGAACTGAAATTCTCAGTTACATAATCATAATCGTTTTGTAAAACCAACAACACTACCTTGTAATCCAAATCAGCCAAGTTTTCTTCAATATTCTTGATTAATTTTTCCTTGTACTCATTAGTCTTCACAAAATCCAATATTTTTTTAGTAACATTATCAAACAATTTTTGCAATACATTTTCTTTTAAAACCAAAAGCTCTCTTCTGCTTTCTTGTTCAGCAGTTCTCAATTTTTCGATAGATTTTTGTTCAGCTTTTCTGGTTCTTTTTTTCAAATTTAAATTGTATTCATCAATTAATTTTTGTTCGTAGTTTTTTAGCTCATTTTGATTAGAGTTTTTTACTTCAAGAAGTTTCTTTTCATAATCTTTTTTCTTATTTGCATAGATTATTTTGTTAAAAATATCTAATTTCTTTTCTAATAAAATCATTTCTACCTCTAATCTACCTTAATTCCTATAGACCCCTTAATGTATTTCATTAAGAAATCTTTGTCTTCAAGTCCTTTTCTTCCGGGTATTGTTACAACTAACTGCTTCTTACCCTTGTCTTTGTGTTTTGTCACTTCATCTTTTATAGTATTGAACACTTCTTCAGTGATAATGACAACGCCCAAAGTATCATCAATAGTTGCAGCCTTAAAAGCTCTCTTCATTTCAGCTTCGTTTTTCGCAACTAAACCAGTGATTCCAGCAAGGCGCATACCAAGATTTGTAACATTATCCGCACTTATAATTACGGATTTCATAATTATAATTGTTGCAAAATAAGAATTGAAATAACCAATCCGTAAATTGCAATACCTTCTGCTAATCCTACATAAATTAATGATTTACCTAATAATGATGGATCTTCACTAACAGCTCCCAATGCTGATGAGCCTACAACACCTACTGCATAACCAGTACCAATTGTTGCAAGACCTGTTGACAAAGCAGCTGCCAAAAGTCCAAGACCATTAGTTGCACCAGCAGCAGATTCTGCAAATGCAGAGTTAGGCATTAAGAATACAAATGCCATTACAAGACATGGAATTATAGCAAAAAGATTAGTTCTTAATGCTTTCTTTAATTTTGTTTTTGATGAATCAGTGTTGTTGTATAACAAATAAACACCTGAACCTATAGTCAATAAAACTATTATTGCTGTTGAAATTAAAATAAAATACATAAATTTATCTCCTTTAAATTCTCTTTATAGTTGGTTGGAACAAAATTCCATCACCCTTAAAATATTTACTAAATAATTCATAATATTCAAGTCTCAATGATTGAATGAACACAATCAAACCTTCAAGACCCAAAATCACGATATTTCCTACGATTATCATAGCTATGTTACCTGCATTAGTTCCGATCATTTTACCAATAGATGTAAATGCCAAGAATAAACCAACGTGGTTGATAGCAAATGCCCCTACTCTTATGAATGATACAGTTGAAGAAAACATCGAAATCAAAGTTTCAATAATCGAAAATGAACTTTCAACATAATAACCTGTAACATCCAAACCATTGTGAAGAGGTCTTCTCTTGTACAAAAGCTGTGTCAATGGAACTTTGAAAATCATGACAAAAATCACAATCAACATACACGCCGCAATCACTCCAACAGAAACAATGTGCAATTCTAATGCAACTGTTGCAGCTAATAATAAGAATAACAAGAATAGCAAAAATCCTGCCAAACCTTCTTGTCCGAAAAGTCCTTCTTGCACATCTTTGAAAATATAATTGTTGCATAATCCCAAGATGTAAGCTATCAGTAAAAGTACGACACCAAGTCCAATAGCTATAATCAAAACTTTGTTGATATTTTCAAATGGCTTCAAAAACAATGCCGGAATAATTCCTTCTAGTCCAAAGAAAGAACCGTAAAGAACTCCAAACACCATGGAACTTGCACCAATTCTTTCAAGAAGTCCGCCCATCATCTTATCTTTGAATTTCGCTAATAAGACACCTGCTACAAACATCACAGCGCCTTGTCCCAAATCCCCAAACATAGCACCGAACAACAACATATAAGTCAACCCGAAAAATACAGTTGGGTCGATTTCCTTGTAATTTGGAGTGCCATACATATTAACTAAAAGCTCAAACGGCTTAAAAAATTTGTTGTTTTTGAGCTTAGTTGGAGGAGTTAGTCCACTGTCATCTGCATCCAAGAAATTAATGAACATATCATCGTATGCTGATAATTTTTCTTGAACAACACTCTTAGCTGATTCAGGGACCCATCCTGCCAAGTAAAAGTAGTTTTCACTTCTTCCAAGTAAACTCTTCACATCTTCTAATTGAATCAACAAATTAGCAGAAATCACCATATCAATGATTTTGCTTTTGTTATCTCTGTAAATCTCATTTAAGCTTTGATTTAATTCTGAGATTTCAGCTCCCAAGTTTTCATTTTCCAATTCAATTTTGGAAATTATTTCTTTTGGAACCTCTTTTCTATTTTTATTAATATTGATATCAGTCCAATTCAACGATCTCAAAATTCTGTCTGTTTCAATGGACACATCTTTAGGATAAATCGCTACATAAACTTCCTTTTTGTTCTTACTTGCCAAATGAAGTACACTTGCCATGATATTATCGTAGTTTTTCTTCAACTTTAATCTATTTTCCTTAGACAAATAGCCAAAGCGATAATCGAAATACTTCAAATCACACAAGCTTTCAATAGATACATCCAAATCTTCTATCAAATACAAATCTTCCAATTCTTTTTTATTTTCATCAATTTGGTTTTCACAATGGTAGATCTTGTCCACCATAGATTTAATAGAACCGTAGAAGTCTTTGATTTCATCTTCGTTGTACTCTCTTTTTAATCTCTCATCTTTCAAATCAATCTTGAAAATATCCTTCAAATTATCAGCAATAGAATTCAATTCCTTAATATCCCTGTTTTCAAAACCAGTAACATTATTAAACTCCATAGTTTTTTCGATATTTTCACTATTGATATTAACGATAAAAGTATTGTTTTCGATTTGGCTCAAACTATCAGTAAGTTCGACACTGCCAATATCCAACAAATCTTTTATAGTGGATTCAAGATACTTCAGATTTCCAACTACATTCATCATGTACATTTTTTCTGCTCTCAATTTACCACTTCCTTAAACTCTTCTAATCAGATAAGACTTGGACTTTTCAAAATCCAAATTAAATCTCTTAGATTCCACACTTTTTTCAATATCAAACTTTTCAAATTCAAGTAATTCGCCAATCGCAATAAGTTTCGAAATATTGTACTTATTAGTATGTAGCAAATCCATAGCCTTGAAATAAAGATATCTGTAAACTCTCCTATCCATATACAAATCAATATCATTGTCGGTATTAACCAAGAACGAATACTTGCTTTCGGAAATAAACTTCATTAACTCATCAAAATCCATATACGAAATCTTCTTCAAATCGTCCAATTGGAACAATTTACCGCCCAAAATCGTAAAGTTGAAAATAATCTCGCTATTGATTTCATAATATTTGTTAGCTCTATAAATCCATTCCAAATTCAATAAGTCGATTTTTTCACCATAATAATCTTGGACAATCTTAGAATCTTGTTTCGATAAACCTTGACTCATCTTGATAATGTTTGAATAATAATTTCTATCCAAGTTCATCTCAATAAAAAACAAAATTCTGTGACGATTTTCTTCCTTGTACCTATCGACAATAGATTTGTATGGCTCATCTAACATATCCACAAAATCTTGAATCGTAGTCGACGAAGAAATTCGAGAAAATTTTGTATCCTTGAGAACTATAAGATTATCATTCAACCTATCGGTGTATTCCCTTCTAACGATAACACGCGCCAAAGTTTTAATATCTTCAACGACATAATACTCCAACAAAGAATTATAAAAATCCTTGTATCTGCCATTCATATAATACTTCAACTTTTCTTCAGTTCTAATCATCTTATCATTAAGACTATTTTCAAACTGACTCACGCCCTCGTTTGCGTATTCACCCTCAATCTTTCCCAATTTCAAAAGATAACCATATTGATCCTTATTAGTATCAGCTTCTAATAATTTCTTAAAATCTTCATCAGACAAAAGCTCTGAGCTAATCTTAGAAATCTTAGTATTAAGCGCACTATATAATCTTGCAGATCCCATAATTACTCCGTAATAATATTGAAGAATTTATCCACCAATCTATCCTCGTTCTTATCGAAGATTTCCTTCAAGTGATTTTTCTTTTCTTCAATACTCTTCTTTTGATTTTCGATATTATTGTTTTGGCTATTAATAATATCTTCATGGACAGAATTAAGTTTAGTTACAGATTCTGATTGATATTTGTCTTCAAGCTCTCTTATAGCTTCTTTTTGTTTTTTTTGTTCAGTCACAAGATCATTTTGAAAAGATTCATCCAAATCCTGTGCTTTTTTATCAATCTCAATTATTTTATTGATTACATCTTTCATAAACTCACTTCCTCACATCTACCTATTATAACCCATATAATTTTTTAAATCTAAATTGATTTTAGATATATTGTTGAATTTTTTATAAAAATTGTTATATGTATAAATGAAAACATTTTTATTATATTTTTTTGATTGTTGTAACTTTGATATTTTTAATTTACATTTTTTAAAATGAAAAATAATTTTTTAAAAATTCAGACAAAGTTTTGCTTTTTGTGATTCAAATTTTAAAATTTTTTCAATAAAAAATGCTGCACGTTTTATTGTGCAGCACCCAAATACTTTATTTCATTGAATTTACTATTTGTTTCATATTTTCAACTGTTGTTCTACCTGTCAATGTATATCTAATTCCATCCGCTACGAAAATAGCTGTCTTTTTAGATACAAAATCTTGTGGTTGATTTCCATCAATTGTTTCTTCAATTAAATTAACTTTATACCCTTGTTCTGAAACGAACTGCTCAGTGAATTTGTACATTCCCAAATAATCAGTAGTCCATAAATTATTCAGCTGAGTTTCACTTAAAACTATATCTGCTTGTATTGATATTGGAGATTTGTACAATTTTCCTTCATCAAAACTATAAAATCCATCTTCTTCATTATAAGAATAATTTGAAGTGTCTCCAATAATATAATTATCACACTTGATTATCGCATAATCTTTATTATCAGTTTCAACATCTGTAATCATATACTTATCGTCTTTTGAAAGTTCACTATTTAAAAGGGAAACTCCCAATTCTTCTTGTATTTGTTTGTAATTCATTCTAGAAATAGATTGTGGTTTAATACTTTCTTCTATATTTTTTATTTGTTTTGTTATCTTCATAGAATCTAATTCTGGTAATTCTAATTCATTAACTTTGGATTGTTCATTAACTAATTTAACCCCATAAACTGTTGAACTAAACACAATTGCAAAAACCATCATACATAAAACAATAGTTAATTTTTTTGTTGATTTTCTTCTACCATTATAATTTTTCATTTTATTAATTTCCTTTCATTTTTTCATTTTCATTGTTAAATTATATAACAATGTTGAGCATTTTGTTTTTTCTTAAACTTCATTATTGATTATATTATTTATGTTGTATTTGTTTTAATTTATACCATTTCTCGTAATTTGTCAAGGCTTTTTTTAAGTTTCCCCAATAAAAAACTGGGAGATATTCTCCCAGCGATAAACTATTTTTTGTTTTTGATTCTATTGTATCTTTCTATGTTTTGTTCATTGGACAAAAAGTCGTAAGCGTTGTTAACTTCTTGGAACTTAGCATTTGCATCAGCTGCCTTGTTTATATCAGGGTGATATTTCTTGGCAAGTTTTCTGTAGTTCAATTTGATTTCGTACTTGTCTGCGTTGTATCCAACTCCCAACGTGTCGCAATGTTGTTCGTAAGTTCTTACAAAATCATCCACTGGATTTTGGTATTGATTTTGATATCCATATCCTTGTTGACCATAACCTTGGTTGTATCCACCGTATTGACCTTGCTGTTGGTAATACCCGAAATCATCGAAGCCAAATCCGTTTTGATTGAACCATTCGTTAAATCTTCTAGTCCATTCTTCTTGTTCACGTCTTTGTCGTTCTTCACGCGCTTTTCTTTCTTCTTCTTGTTTGTTGAAGATGTATTTTTTCTTGTAATCAGAATAAGAGGTGTATTTTGTTTGTGAATTATTGAGATAATAATCCCCGTATCCCAGTAGGAATTCAACCATAGAATATTTTACATATTTTAGATAATTGACGAATCCTTTACCCAAGATAGGAAATATCGTTATGAACAAAACCGTAAATGTAATCCATTTGTATTTGAAAAATATATAAGGAAAAAACAATATAAATATACAACCGAAGGATAATATGGATCCTAGTACATACCTAAATCCCACAGTTAAATTCACCAATGTTTCTATAAATGCTATTAAAAATCCGAAAAATCCATCCAAAAATTTCGCAAATCCTTTTACGAAACCTCCCCATGCCTTCTTCATTTATTCACCTACTTCCAATTTCTTTTAATTTATTATATCATACTAATGTCACAAATTAGATAATTTATGAAAGAGGTAATATGAATAATTTACTTGAATCACAAAATATAAATAAAAATTTAATAAAAGATGTAGAAAACTTTTTGAAGGACAATGATGTAGATGACAAATTCAAATCCAGAATTCCTAAACCACGATTTAACTACTATGGAAAAGAAGTTTTGGAGATGGCTATAACAAGCATTTTGGAAGCGAATAATTTGCTATTGGTTGGTCCTAAAGCTACCGGCAAGAATATATTGTGTGATAATTTGGCATATATTTTCCAAAGACCACAATGGAATATTTCTTTTCATGTAAACACGGATTCTGAAAGTTTGATTGGTATGGATACTTTAAAAAACGATGAAGTTATTTTCAGAGCAGGTCCAGTGTTGGAATCTTCATTGAACGGAGGTTTCTGTGTGTTTGATGAGATTAATATGGCGAAGAACGATTCTGTAGCGATTATGCACTCCGTCTTGGATTATCGTCGAATTATAGATATACCTGGTTTTGAAAAAGTAGATATTCACGATAAAACAAGATTCTTAGCTACAATGAATTACGGATACGCTGGTACGCGTGAAATCAATGAAGCGTTGTTGTCCAGATTTTTTGTAATAGATATGCCAAAAACAGACGAAAAAACTTTGAACAAGATTCTTTCAGAAGAATTTTCATTGACAGACACCGCTCAAAAAATGTTCGTGAGATTTTTCATGGATTTACAAGAAAAAAGTTTGAATTCTGAAATTTCTGGAAGATGTATCGACTTGCGTGGTTTGTTATCTTCAATCCACGCTATGAAAAGAGGTTTGAGCGTTAAATCAAGCTTAAAGCTTGGAATTGTCAATAAAACATTTGATGAATTTGAAAAAACAATCGTGCAAGATATTATCGATACCATATTTAAGGACGATTTAAAACCGGAAGAGATATTTGAATAATGGAAGATTCAAGGTCCAAAAATCTATTTTGGTTGTTGAGTGACGATTACAACATTAACCCTAATTTAGATTTTATTACAAAAGATAATATCTATTCTGAGATTTTTCAGACTGCGCTTTTTGGATTTGCTCACAGATTTTACGATATGAATTCCGTTATGAAAATAATTGATAATGTGTCAAACAAAACGGATATTTTTACGATTTTGATGATAATTTTAAACAACAATCTAAAAGATAAAATGTTAAATGAAAGAAATGGGCTTGAGGATTTTGACAGGTTACAGAAATTATACTATTCTGACAAGTATTATAGGTCCAATCCTAGAAACATTTCTGAAGAATTAGAAAAATATCATTACACTGATAAGCCCTGGACAACTACAAAATCCATCAGAGAAATCTTGATGTTGACTAAAACAAAGTGCAATGATAGTTTGTCTCTTATAAATCTTTTGATTGAGATTATAAATAAATATTTCTACTCATATAAAGATATTAGCAATAATGATAATTTCGAAAAGATAAAAAAAGAAGTCAAACCAGTTATCCAGAAAACTAATCAGAAAATTATAACAAAACAAGAAAATGTATCTCAACTTGAAAAATATTCCATTGGATCACAAGAATTTACTGAAGATTTGTACAAATTATTGGAAGATGAGGATGTCGACAGCGACTCTTCCACTCAAAAAACTTCCCGTACTAAGGATGTTCATCAAAATATCGAAAGATTGTACGGAAAAAGTATCGTTGATCAATCTATTTTGAATTCTTTGAAAAATAAACTGTCTACCGATATTCATTCTGATATAAATTTTCACATAGTGAATGCCAATTCTACTAGAATCGAAAACTACAGAACGAATTTTTTGGTAGAATCTTACAATGAGAATGTTAAACATTTTGAGAAGAATATCCTAATATACAATCGTCAAGTCAATGTTTTAAGTGAAATGCTTAAACTTGCTCTTCTCAAAAATGAAGATGATGATGTTAGAAGGTCGACGTTCGGAACTATCGATATCAAAAGAGCATGGCGTCACACCAAACTAAACGACAATAAAATTTTTAACAAAATCTACAAAAACGAAAACAGTCCAATGTCAGTTGATTTATTGTTGGATATGTCTGCGAGTCAAAGTGAGAAGAAGGAAATTATAGCAGCACAAGCTTATGTTATAGCGAAAGCATTAAGTGATTTGTCCATAAAAGTTCGTGTACTTGGTTTTCAAAATATGTACGATTATTTGATAATTACAAAATTCAAAGACTACGATGAACAAAACTGCAAAAATATTTTTCATTATCATCCAGAAGGCTCCAACAGAGACGGATTGGCACTGAAATTCATGAGAAATATTATGACAGAACAAATGGAGTCCAAACTTTTGATATTGTTGACAGATGGTAAGCCCAACAATATCGTAAATCTTAATTTTGTCGGCAAAAGCAGATTTAAAGCGGAAGATTATGTCGGAGAATTAGCAGTAAAAGACAGCGCAAAAGAAGTATTCTTGACTAGAATGCAAAAAATAAAATTACTAGGTGTGTTCACTGGATCACAAGACGATTTGACTTTTGAGAAGGAAATCTTCACTAATGATTTCTGCTACATTAAATCTCCTGAAATGTTTAGCAAAACCGTCGGCTCATTTATCAAAAATATAATATCTAATATGTAATTAATTTCAAAACGAAACCGTTAGAACCAACTGATTCTAACGGTTTATTTATAATTTATTTTCATCAACTAATATGATGTCATCCATTGTGGTTTTGTTCAAATCAATCAATCTTTGATTTGAAGATCCACGAAACTTCAATCGTAAATCTTTTAATTCTTCTACGAATCTTCCATCAACAAGTACATCGCACATGTCCAATAGTTTTTTGCAGTTTTGTTTTTGAGAAAGTGTTTCGTAAGTGTATCCCGAAAAAATCCAGATACTTTTGTTCGTATTTTCTCTGATTTTTCCCACAATTTCTATCAAATCATCGCATGATTCGAATGGTTCTCCACCTAAAATTGTGAGTCCATCAATTTCTTCTTGGTTCAAATAATCTATTACTTGATGTGTTTGCGTATCTGTCCATTTTTCTCCAAAATTGGGATCTTGATATTCTTTGTTAAAACAATTCTTGCAATTGAGGCTGCATCCTGTTACAAAAAACGTGCATCTAATTCCAGGGCCGTTTGCCACATCGTATTGTCTGATTTGTGCGTAATTCATTAAATGTGTAATACCCTATCTTTGATTTCTTTTGTTCTTCCTTCGTTCCAGAAGTTTTCTCCAAGATATCCACAAGTTCTTCTAACAACATTCATCGTAGCATGGTCTTTGTTTCCACATTGTGGGCATTGCCAATCACCATCTTCGTTGATTGTAATTTCTCCATCGAAACCACAGTTTTGACAATAGTCGCTTTTTGTGTTGAATTCTGCGTATTGAATATTATCGTAAATGTATTTGACAAGAGTCTCCAAAGCTTTCAAATTCTTGCTCATGTTTGGAATTTCTACATAAGAAATACATCCACCTGATGATTTATCTTGGAATTTCGATTCAAATGAGAACTTTTCAAAAGCAGATATTTCTTCTCTTACATCAACGTGGAATGAATTTGTGTAGTAACCTTTATCTGTGATGTTTTCGATTACTCCGAATCTTTCCCTGTCTATACTATTAAATCTGTGGGTTAGACTTTCTGCTGGAGTTCCATACAATGCAAATCCTAGATTAGTTTCCTTTTTCCATTGTTTTATTTTTTCATTCATGATATCCATTATTTTCATTGCAAATTCTTTGCCTTTTGGAGTTGTGTGGCTTTCACCAATTGTTAGTAGCGTTGCTTCGTAAATTCCAATGTAACCCAAAGTCACAGTCGCATATCCACCTATCAACAAATCTTTGATTGGTGTGTGTGGTTTAAGTCTCGCGATAGCTCCGTGTTGCCAATGAATTGGAGAAGAATCGCTAGTTACATCTTTTAGTAAATCGTAACGCAACACTCCTGCACGCTTACACATTTCTAATCTTTTGTCTAATATTTCGAAGAATTTGTCTTCATCGCCATCTGCCAAAATTCCGATTTGTGGTAAATTAATCGTAACAACTCCGATATTAAATCTACCTTCAAATTGATAATTTCCATGTTCATCTTTCCATGGAGACAAGAACGCTCTGCATCCCATTGGACTGAACACATTTCCTTCGTAGTTTTCTCTCATTTTCTTAGCCGAAATGTAATCAGGATACATTCTCTTAGCTGTGCAACGAATTGCAAGTGAAGTCAAATGATAAAATTCGCTGTCCTTGTGAATGTTATTTTCGTCCAAAACGTAAATTAACTTAGGGAATGCGGGTGTAACATACACTCCTGCTTCATTTTTAATTCCTTGAATTCTTTGCTTCAAAATTTCTTCTATTATCTTTGCAGTTTCTTCCTTGTATTCATCGTGATCTTCAATAAACATAAACAAAGTCACAAATGGAGCTTGTCCATTGGAAGTCATCAATGTATTGATTTGATATTGGATTGTTTGAATTCCTGATTCCAAGTCTTTTTGAGTCATCTTATCTGCCATTTTTTCAGCCATGTCGATGTCTCCAAGAGTTTCAATACACAAATTCAAATTCTTTTCGTAAGATTTTCTCAAATACTTTGACAAACATCTAATATCGATACTTTGACCACCGTATTGATTACTTGCTATTTGTGCGATTATTTGAGTCATTACATTACAAGCAACTTGGAATGATTTTGGCGATTCGATTAATTTGCCGTTTACAACTGTTCCCTTATCAAGCATATCTTTCATATTTACAAGGCAACAGTTAAACATTGGTTGAATTATGTAATCCATATCGTGAAGGTGAATTGCTCCTTCATCGTGAGCTTGAAGCAAATCTTGAGGAATAAGCTTTCTTCTAGCAATATCCTTACTAACTTCACCAGCTATTAAATCTCTTTGAGTAGAAGCTATCACTGCATTTTTGTTGGAGTTTTCTTCTAACAAATCCTTGTTACTTTCTTCCAATAAACCGATTATACTTTCATCAGTCGTGTTAGTTTCCCTTTTATATTTTTGTACGGCTTTATAGTTTTCGTATGCTCTTGCCGTAGCGGGATTGTTGTACTGAATTAATTTATAATACACTTGGTCTTCGATATCGGTAATACTCAAAACTTTTCCAATCGTTTTGGCATATCCTTCAATTTCTTTGGCGATTTTTTCAGCCAAATTTTCCTCGTAAATTCCTGTACTACTATTCATAGCTTTTTCTATCGCAACGACAATTTTTTTAGCATCAAATTCAACTTGTCGTCCGTCTCTTTTTTCTACAGTTAGCATTTGCAATCCCTCTTCTCTTTCCTTTTTTATATGATTAAAATCTTTTTTACTTGATTTTTATTACTGCTTTATTATATCAAATACTACAGATAGTATCAATATGTGGGTTTTTGATTTTTATTCATACTATATATAGTTAGTAGGATTTAAAACATTAAAAAAGCACCTTATCAAAAAGGTGCTCTGCATAATAATTTAATTGTGGCAAATTTAAGCTAATATTTATAATTTTAAAATTATTTTAAAATTCCAAATTCATATCCCTTATCTTTAAAATTTTTAATAATTGCTGAAAGTGAATCAACAGTTAGTTGTTTTCCTGGTGCATCGTGACACAAAACTACAACTAAATCTTGTTCAGCTTGATAAGTTAATGAAGTATTTGCAAATTCAACCATGCCTTCCACAGTCGTCGGTCTTCTGCTTTTTGGTTCAGCATCTCCAACTAAACTGTTCCAATCTATCCAGTGAATTCCCAAAGATTCTAACGCATCATCACCTGGCTTTAATTGTTGCCAACTCATGTGTCCGCCCGGATATCTCCACACACTCGTTTTAAAATCTGGACCAAGCACATCTTGCAATGCTTTTTGTGCCATTTCTGCTTCCTTTTTAATTCTATCAGCGTTTGCAACTCTTCCTGGATATAATTTTGAATAATCGTGTTCAAAAGAGTGAAGAGCAATTGCATGACCTTCATTTAATTGGCGTTCCAAAATATCTTTTGTATCTTGTGAAACATGTTTACCAACTACAAAAAATGTAGCAGGAACATTTTCTTTCTTTAATACATCCAAAACTTGTGGAGTTATGCTGTGATTTGGACCATCATCAAAAGTCAAGAAACAGATTTTTTTGTTGTCAGTGTTTTTAACATAGCCCTCAGATTTTGTTGGTCTAATAAATTGACTAATTGTTTTGGCATCATAAGCATACGAATCTGCTTTTAAAATATGATTTGAACCCTTCATTAATTTATTCGGATCTGGTTTTGGCTCTTCTTTTTTCTCAGCGTTTTTTTTGTTCGATTTCTTAGAAGAATTCTCAGCTACTTTTGGATTAAGACTTTGTTCGCTGTTGGCTACTTTTACTGCAACAAAACTTCCTACAGCCAACACAAAAACCAAAAGAACTATTGAATTGATGATTTTTTTTCTTCTCTTGCGTTTTCTTCTCGCTTCTCTTTCTTCTCTCATAATATCTCCTATTTTTTATTTAAAATCTCTAAAGCTTTTTGAAGTTGATTATCTTCTTTCATAAACTCAACTCCGATACCCTTAGCTTTTTCATCTAATTTAATTTCAACATCTGGTTTAACACCTTGCTTGTGAATTTTGTTGCCATTTGGTGAAAAATACTCACTAATAGTAAGCTTCAACCCTTCGCCTTTATCCATAGGAATAATCGTTTGAACGATACCTTTTCCGAAAGTTTTCTCTCCGACAATCGTAGCTTTCTTGTAATCCTTCAAAGCCCCTGTCAAAATTTCAGATGCAGAAGCACTTGAACCATTCACAAGAACTACCATTGGTAGATTTTGTTCCGAAGAATCACTCTTTTGGACATCTTCTTTTTTATTCTTATCTACAGTCTTAACTATTACTCCTTGTGGAAGAAGATAATCTGCTATTTTAACCGTAGAATCCAATAAACCACCAGGGTTGTTACGCAAATCCAAAACAATTGATTTCACATTTTGCTTTTTCAAATTTTCGTATTGTTCGATAAACTCCTTGTCAGTTTTCCTATCAAATTGAGTTATATTGATATATCCTATGTCTCCAATTTTTTGAGAATTAACAGTAGTAAGACTAATCATACGACGTGTGATATTTACATCGAAAATCTTACTAGTTTTGTTCTCCATTCTGGCAATAGTAAGCTTAACATCTGTATTAGGCTTACCTTTCATAACCTTCACTGCATCATTCATTTGTGATGCATTGTAATCCTTGCCGTTAATTTTAAGTATAATATCATCTTTTTTGATGCCTTTTTCAAAAGCTGGACTACCTTTGATAGCACTAACAACAGTTATAGCACCAGTTTCAGAAGGAGTAACCACAATTCCAACACCTGCATATTCTCCCTCAGTTTGTTGATTCAAACTATCCATCTCTTCCTTAGTCAAAAACTCAGAATAAGGATCTCCCAAAGCTTTTACATAGCCTTCAACAGCTCCTTCTTGTTGCTTGTTCTTGTCTATATCAAAAAGATAATATTGGTCAATCAAGTTTTCAATTTTATTGATCTTCGCTAATGGAATACCATTTTCATTGGCAATCGCAGTTCTTTTTCCCGTAGCATTTCCTACTGAAAAACTAAGATACACCAATAAGCAAAGTCCCAATCCAATAAAAACTTTTTTAAATGTTTTCATAAATCACCTCTAACTAATATATAGTATAACAGATTAACGATTTTTTGTATTAAAATTGAGTTACAATTTGTCTAAGATTATTGTGCTTTTAATAAAAAAATATCCTCTTTTAATCAATAAAAGAAGATATTAATTACATTATTTAATTGCTAATAGCATAATTCATAACCCTGTCATTGCCAATAGCGTAATCTTGGATTTGATTTTCAATAAACATATCGGGATACCACGTCAAGCCATCTTTTTTATTAAGATTGGAACAGTGCATTATGTCATTATAGTTATAGTCAAATCTAAATAAATAACTTGATGCAGATGAAGTAAATAGGTGACTATTTCCAAAATACAACATAGAACCATATGCAGATGTTGTCCAACCAGATGGTCCTCCTGTAAAATTACCCACTATAGTAACATTATTTAACCTCTTCTTAATATCATCAATTAAAAATGTCGCTGCTGAATAAGAATTGTAATCTGTCAAAACTCTGAATTCAAGTTGTGGATTTGATATTTGATATGTTTGTAGTTTTCTAGATAGCTCTCTAAAATGTGTCGTTTCTCCTCCATTATTGTATCTAAGATCTAAGATGATCTTGTTCGTATTATTTTTCTTGATAATACTATCCATATTTTTTTCTAGATTTTTTAAACTAATCTCATCACTTTTATCAGCTGCCTGATTATATTTTACAATGAGGCTTCCTTCTCTTTCGTAACAATAAAATGCTTCATCATCGGTAAATCTTTCCTTATTATTTTGAACAAAATTTTTATCTATTTTATTATTTAAATCGTAAAGAAATCTTTTGGAGTCTGTGCCTTCAAAATATTGCTTAAAGATTTTAGTAGGTTCCATTTTTATAGCTTCTATATCGATATTTTGAATCTTGCCATCATTTTCTAGTTCTAGTGATAACATGTTATTCTTACTTATATTTTCTTTATTATATATGTCAATATAACTCAAGTAATATGATTCAAGTTTAGCTTTCTTAAAATATTCATTCTCTCCTGAAACATATTTATAAAACTTATCAAGCAAACTTTTTGCAGACTCTCCATTGATGCTAATAATTTTACTATACAGTAAATTCTTGTACTTTTCTGTCGTATTGATTATGTAAATATCGTCATCAATAATTTTCATTTTTATCGGTAAATAAGCACTACCCACATTAATCATGCCAAGAGCATGACCATCATTGGTCATAGCGATAATTTTATCCATATCAAACTTCAAATCTGAAACTGTTCTGCCTGTTTTGTTTTGGATAATTTTATTTAATTCTTTTTTCATTTCATCTTCTGTTGAATACCCAAGATAAGACTGAGATTGATTAAAATAATGAAGAAAATTAGATAAATCTGTATTATATTCCTTATCAGTTAAAGTCTTATTAAAATCTATATTTTGTACAACAGTCGTCTTAAGCTTACTGTAGTCTACATTTTCATCTTGAAACATAGAATTTACATCTATTGTTAATACTTCAACATCATCTAATTCACTATCTGCAAAACTGTTTGTATTTGTTAATAACAGACTTATTATCAACAAAGATACTAAAGTTATTGTTTTAATTTTTTTCATAAATCTCCCCACTATATTTAAATTTATTGTTTTCTCAATGCATAATTCATAACCCTGTCATTACCAATAGCATAATCTTGGATTTGATTTTCGATAAACATATCTGGATACCACGTTGATCCATCTCTTTTATTAAGATTGGAACAGTGTACTGTGTCTTCTAATGTATAATCGTATCTTCTGACTCCACTTGATTTTTTGACAAATAATTTACTATTTCCTAAATACATAATACTTGACGATTCTGTCGTCCAACCAGAAGGTCCTCCAGTATTTTCCCCAATTATCTGAAGATTATCAAGATTTCTCTTAACTCCGTCTACGAAAAAGGATCCAGCAGAGTAATTTTCTGATCCAGTTAATAATTTTATTTCCAATTTAGGATTCAATAGTTGATATCTTTTCAGTGCCAATTCAAGTTCTTTTGCATGTGTTGGCCAACCACCTGTATTGTATCTGACATCTACAATTATTTTTTCTACATTATTTTGTGAAACATCTTTATCCATTTTTTCTATCATATTTTCCAAGATGTTATCTTTATCAGTATTATAACAATTGTTGTATTGTATGATTAAGTTAGTATCATTAATATAATAATAAAATGGTTTCATTTTCATGTATCTCATCTTGTCATTTTTTGTGAATTTATTTTTTGTGATATCTGTCATATCATATAAGATTTGAGAAAAATCCGTATTTTCATAACTATATTTGTTTATTTTAAAATCTGGCAAATCTATCATTTTGATTTTTTTATTAAGCTTTTTGCCATCAGTTTCTATTTGTAATTTTACTTCTCCATTTTTAATTATATTTTCTTTTTCTAGTGCATCTCCATAATATAAATAAAAATCTTTTATTATCGTATTTTTGAAATATTTATTTTCTGCTGAAGTGTATTTGTATAATCTTTCTGTTATGTCCTTGGTATCAATATCGGCAAATTTTATTATCTTAGAGTATAATAAATCTTCGTATTCAGGTGTTGTATTAATTATGTAATAATCTCCATTTATAATTCTAATCTTAATTGGCATACAGCTTTTGCCTATTCCATACATAGCTGAAGTATGTCCATCATTAGTGTTTGCAATTAATTTTGCAAAATCTAAGTTTAAATCAGAAACCGTTTTATTGTCCGATGTTTTCAATAGCTCTTCACCAAGTTTTTCTAATTCTTCTCTTGTAGAATTTCCTAAATAAGCTTGCCATTCCAAATAATAATTTATAAAATTTTTCATATCTTTTTCATACTCAGATTTCGTAAGTACTCTGTTTAATTCAATTTTTCCCAATTGTTTAACTCTTAAATCATCAAGATTGTGCTCTTCTAAATTTAAATTAAGTTCTATTGGTATTGTAAGAATTTCATTATCCAATTCATTCTTTGCAAATCCTCGTGTTTGTGTATTTAATGCAAGAATGCACGTTAGTAAGAATAAAATTATTTTTTGACTTCTCTTTGTTTTTTTCATTTTATTTCCTCTTAAATATTGTCAATCGTTTTCTACAATTCCATCTTACAAATAAAACACTTAATTGTCAAACATTTGGTTATATATTTTTTCAATATTGTCAGGTATTTTATTGCATTAAAAAAACTAAGTTATTGCTAACTTAGTTTCATAATTATCTTAAATAGTTAAGAGGATCAGTGTGTTGACCATTGAATCTAACTTCGAAATGAAGATGAGGTCCTGTTGAATATCCAGTTGATCCTATATATGCGATTAATTGTCCACGTTTTACTCGTTGACCTACGCTACAATTAAATCCACTCAAGTGTCCATAATATGTCAATGCTCCATTATCATGTTGAACTTTCACAAGATTTCCGTAGCCACCGCTCCATCCAACATGAACTACAACTCCATCTTCTGCAGATATGACATTTGTTCCCATTGGTGCTGAAATGTCTAATCCCGTGTGGAATCCCGATCCTCTTCCGAATGGATCGCTTCTCCATCCATAAAAAGAAGTCATTCTGTGAGATGATGGTACCGGCCATTGTAAGTATGCTCCGTCGTTATTGATGACTGGTGCTGAAATATTAGTATTGATTGCCTTGTTTCTTTGCGCCATTTCACGTCTTCTTTTTTCAGCTTGAGCTCTTTGTGCGGCAAGTAATTTTGCTTGTAGAATAGCCTTTTTTTCTTGGTCGATTTTGCCGTCAATTTTTTCAAGCTCTTTTATTAATGAAGATATTTCTGATTCAGTCATGGTTACATTTTTAGAAATATCGTCGATTAACTTTTGTTGTTCAGCCAAAGTATCATTTAATGCTACAACTTTTAATTCCAAATTCTTTTTTACAATTTCCATTGTTTGCATTTTGGATTTTAGTTCATCTTCTTTGTAATCTAATGAAATTTTTTCGTGTTTTAAATCATTCAATAGATTTTTGTCAAACCTAGCAATGTAATTCATCAAACTTACGTTGTTCAATAAATCGTTCAAATTTCCAGATCCGAAAAGCACATCGACTTTTGCACCGTCTTTTGATATGTACATTCCTTTTAATCTTTTTTGAAATTCTTTTGTTTTTTGGCTGATACTAGATTTGTAATTTTCGATTTCTTTTTTAGTGTCATCTATTGATTTATTAATTTTCGCCAATTCTTGTTGTTGAATAGCAAGTTCTGACTGAGTTTGAGTTAATTTTAAATTAATATTCTTCAACTTTTCCAACTCATCGTTCTTGTCATCTTTTAATTTATTTAGGTTGGATTTAGATTCGTTTAAATCCGAAGTTTTTGCTTTTTTTTCGTTATTTAATTCGGTTAATTTGTCTGCATACACTGCATTAGTCATAAGCATCATGCACAAGGCTAATGCGACAATTTTCTTCTTCATAATTCCTTCCTTATATTTTGAGATATTTTTTGCTACTTAATACGGAACCGAATGCTCCAATTCCGATACCTAGACTGATAAAAATCTTCAATAAATCCCACCTAATCATCACTGGTGGAACCAAATATGTTGATATCAATCCATACACAGTCTTATTATACCTCAAATATCCATATCTGTATAGGTAATAACAAGCCAAAAACGCAACCACAGCGCCAATTATTCCGAAAAATATTCCCTCAACAACAAGCGGTGCAGATATTACCAAATTCGATGCACCAATATTTTTCTTAATGGCAATTTCTTTTCTTCTGGCATACACAGTTAATCTAATCGTATTTGAAATATTTATTATCGAAATCATCACTAATATTGCAACTACGATTGATCCAGCGTATTTTACAATTCTAGATGCATTTGAAATTTTCGCAATTAAATCCTTGTAAAAACTTACCTTTTCAACGCCATCTATTTTTTGAAATTCTCTGACGTATCGTTCAGCATCGTTTACATCCTTCAGTGTAACTTCAAATGATGCAGGAAAAGCTGATTCCATTCCTTCTATCAAAGTTTTATCATCCAAAGATTTGGAGAAATTCTCCATAGCTTGTTTGTTGGAAACATACTTCAAATCCTTAATTCCATCTTTTTGTTTGATAAACTGCTCAATCTTTTTCGTCTTGTCCTCTTGTATTCCATTTTCCAAGTACACATTGACAAGATTAACTTTTCCTTCGATGTCTTTTACAGCTTGATTCATCGTCAACATAGATATAATTACAGATCCCAAAATCAAAAGCGCCAGAGAAATCGTCGTCAAAGATGCAAGTCCCATCGATCTGTTTTTCCAAATACCTACAAATCCTTCCTTCAAAGTGGATATCATAACTCTAATTCTTCTCATACATTCCACCTTCTTCATCTCTAACAATAATTCCTTTGTCCAATTGAATCACTCTTTTTTGTAACTTATTCACAATATCTTTCTCGTGAGTTATCATCAAAACAGTCGTGCCACGTTCATTAATTCTAACCAAAGCATTGGCTATGTCCATGCTAGTCACAGGGTCCAAATTCCCCGTAGGTTCGTCTGCAATAAGTAGTTTTGGTTTATTAACCATTGAACGTGCAATGCACACTCTTTGCATTTCCCCGCCGGATAATTCGTGAGGATATGCATTCTTTTTGTCTTTCAAATTTACCAAATCAAGCACAGTATCAATCGTAGATTTTATCTCTGAAGAACTCTTCCCCAAAATTTGCATAACGTATTTTATGTTTTGGTACACAGTCTTATTTTCCAATAATTTAAAATCTTGGAACACCATTCCTATACTTTGTCTTAATTTAGGAACCTTTCGTGCTTTTAATCTGGTTATGTCTTCACCGTAAAGGTAAATCTTACCCCTATCTGGATTTATTTCTTTAAGTATAAGTTTCGTAATAGTTGATTTGCCCGCACCGCTTGGCCCAATCAAAAAAACAAATTCACCTTGCTCAATTTTAAAATTGCAATCGTTTAGTGCGCACACTTTATTTTTATATGTCTTATCGACATGAACGAATTCTAACATTTTTCACCTCATAAACCTAATTATATCACAGTCTTTTTAAATTTTTAAACAACTGGATATTTAAATCTTTTTAGGGTATATATATTTTAGGTGATGAAAATGAACAAAAAAGAAATTAGAAAACAAATGTTAAAACAAAGAGACTCCATCTCTGATAAACAAAAAGTCGACGATGAACTCTTAAAAGAATTGGAAAACTTAGAAGAATTCAAAAATTCCGAAAACTTTTTTGTGTATGTAAGCTTTGGATCTGAGTTTAACACTCACCAACTCATAAAAGATTTGTTGGAACAAGGAAAAAAAGTGTACGTTCCCTATGTAAAATCAAAAGGACACATGATTGCTGTAGAAATCAAAAGCATGGACGATTTGGCTCCTGGAGCTTACGGAATCTTAGAACCTAAAAACCCAGTTGAATCAGACGTTAAATTTGATTTCATGCTAGTACCTGGACTATGCTTTGACAAAAACAAATACAGAATCGGCTACGGCGGAGGATTCTACGACAGATTCATCGACAAAATCGGAGAAGATTCGTATAAAGTATCAATAGTGTACGATTTCCAATTAGTTGATGATTTAAATCCAGAAGAGTTTGACAGACCAGTTGACAAATTAATAATTCAAAAATAAATATCCACAAGCAAAAAGACCACAAAATTGAATTTCAATAAGGTGACCCCAAAAAGTTGGACTTTATACCAGAGACATTTAGAAATATTTGTCTCTGGTTTTTTTGTCCTCATATTTCCCCTAGGGGAAATCGCAGTTAAGCTGCATTCAATTTCCTATATTCAACAGGACTTAAATATCCTAGTTTTTCTTTTATTCTATCTTCATTGTAATATTTTATATATTCTTTTATTGCCTTTTTTAGTTCGTTAAATGATTTAAACGTTCTACCATAGTAAATTTCTTGTTTTAATATTCCAAAGAAATTTTCCATAGGGGAATTATCTAAGCAATTTCCTTTTCTTGACATACTCTGTAAAATTCCATCACTTTCTAACCTATTAGTATATTGTTTTAATTGATACGCCCAGCCTTGATCCGAATGAAAGATTCTTTTATATTTGCAGTCTGAAGTCTTTTCTATCGCTTCTTCAAGAGGCGTTATTATTGCCTCTAATGATGGTGAAGTTGTTATTGAATAGCTAATGATTTCTCCATTAAACATATCCAAGAAAGGATTTAAGTAAAGTTTTTTTACTTGCATATTGCCAGACTTATCTGTTTCATAGTATTTGAATTCACTTGTATCTGTTGTGATTTTTTGATGTACTACAGAAGTGTTAAACCTTCTTTTTATCCTATTTTGTGCTACTTTACCCACTGTTCCTTTGTATGAGCAATATTTTCTTGATTTACGTGAAAAGTTTGTTACTTGAAGTTTAAGCTTCTGTATCAGTCTTTGAACTTTTTTCTTGTTTATTACAAGACCAATTCTTCTAAGCATTGCATGTATTCTTCTGTATCCATAGTTTGGATTATCTTTTCTTATTTTCTTGATTTGATTCTCAAAGGCTTCATCTTTATTTTTTCTGTCAAATCTTTTTTTCCAATACATGTATGTTGACTTAGGGAATTTTAAATAGCTAAGCAAATCTTTTAATAGATATTTTTCTCTTAATGAGTCAATTATTCTAGCCATTCTCTCATTTTCTGATCTTCCTCGTCCTCTAATTCCATCTTTTTTTTTAGAAAATCTATTTCCATTTGTGCCCAGTAAAGCTTATCTTTAAGTTCAGCAATTTCATCTATTTCTTCCTTAGAATATTCTTTCTTTACTTGTTCTTTATTTTTATATTTAGTCATACTTGAAGTTCTTCCTCTCTTTTTAGGTCTAAGTCCATCAAGTCCTTGATTTCTAAAATCAATTACCCATCTAGCAATGATCGAGGGATTATTAATTTTAAATTGATTAGAAAGTTCTTGATAGGACATTTCTCCTGTTAAGTACAACTTTACTACATTTTTCTTAAATTCGAAAGAGTAACTATTATTTTTTCTAGAAATTTTTAAGCCTTCATATCCTTGTGATTTAAATGAGTTAACCCATCTTCTAACTACTGAATGATCACTGATCCCATATTTAGCAGTTAAATATTTATATCCTCCTCGTATAATATAGTTGTAGTAATGAATACTACATTTTATTCTCAATCCCACTTTCATATGGGATAATAATTGTATAGATAGAGGTCGTAGCTATCCTCCTTGAAGCTAGTCTTCCTATTTA
>NZ_JBRFJE010000024.1:0-24433 GCF_052932165.1 Finegoldia sp. P3-F-LR
TCTGTCTACTAAATCCCGTTCGACTTGCATGTGTTAAGCACGCCGCCAGCGTTCGTCCTGAGCCAGGATCAAACTCTCAATTTAATGTTTGTTTGAAGCTAGCTTTTCAGCTGACTTTTGCTTTTTTATTCTCACCGAATTATTGTTTGGTTTGTACTTCTCTCAAAGTATTTACTTTATTTAATTTATTAAGGTTCTATACTCACGAAATATATTTTAAAACGTGATTTTCAAAGTTTATTTGAAGTTCGCGTTTTGTGAGCTAACTATTACATTATACTCTTGTATTTCTTTATTGTCAAGTGTTTTTTAATTTTTATTTAATTAAAAAATTCACCGAACAATTGAGTGCTTATATATATTATCAAGTTTGCACTATAATGTCAAGTGAATTTTAAAAATTTTTTACTTTTATTTTACTTCAGTAAACTATTACTGCTATATTTTCTCCTACATCATAATATATGCTTTCTAACAGGTTGGGGCTTACTTGTATGTCAGAGTTTTGTTCTGTAGATATTGTGTGTCTGTAAAATCCCAACGTGTAGTTTTTGGAGTAGCCTTTAATTTTGTTATCTATGTTGTAGATTCCTTTTGAGATTGGTTGTGTGATTTTTATTGGTATACTTTTGTTGATTTTGTAGTTATTAATGTAGTAGAGTGTTTTGTTTTGTTGGTCGATTTCAATGTATTCGTCTTGAATGTCATTTTTAAGTCTGGATTTGGCTTGTTTTGCGTAGACTGGTTCTATTGTTTTATCTTCTGCATCATCTAGTGTGAGTTTTATAAGTTCTACTGTTTTTTGTTTGTCGATTTCCCAGCCGTAGTCTGTTGCGTTGAGTGTGACTATTTTGTTTTCTGCTGTTTTTATTGTGTGTGGTTTGTTGTAGGTGTCTGTTTCTTTTTTCAAATCGTCTACGTAGTGTTCGATTTCACTGTCTTTATATACGAATCCATCTCTCTCATCAAAGTCCATCATGTCACGAAGCTGTGCGCCTTTGAGTTTATGGATTGTGTCGTTGAAATCAAAGCTTATTTCGATGTCTTTGAGTTTGTTGAGTTTGTTTTTGGCACGTATGATGTTCCAGTCGTTTGCGTAGACTTTTGGTTTGATGTATTCGTTTTTGAGGGTGACGATCTCTTTTTGTTCTAGTAGTGATTTTTTGATGGTGTCTTTTAGTTTATTTGTATCTATTTCGTTTCCGATTTCTTCTGGTATTATTGTGTATTCGTCATCCAAGTAACTGATGTAGGCGTTGTACGATTTTTTGGCGTTTTTGTTAAGCTGTGCTTGGTAGATTTTTTTGTTTAGTTTGTCTTCGTCAATTGTGTAATCGAAATTGATGTTGTATTTTTTGGTGTCAAAAAACGACAACGGCCATGAGAATGGGTTTTGTTCGATTTTGAAATCTTCTGGTATTTTTAGGTTGAAATCCACTTCTTTTGCATCTATTACAAGTTTACGGTTATCAGTAGCATTGATTGTGAGTGTTCTGATGTCTGCATTTCTGTCAACTATTTTGGATTTTTCGACATAGCTCATGTTGTAACCATTGACGTATGTGTTGGGTAGTGCGTAAAATGTGAAGAATGTTGTTGCACTAAAATACACCAGAAACAAGAATAGTATTGTGGTTATGAGTGCTCGTTTTTTCATTTGATTTTCCTTTTTCGTTGTGATTAATATTATTGTACTTTTAATTTGAGTATATATCAATGTTTGCAATAAAAAAAGCGAGTATAATAACTCGCCTTTTGATTATCTTGAGTACAACTCAACTATTAATGAGTCTGTAATTTCGATTGGAATTTCTTGTCTTTCAGGAAGTCTTGTCAATGTTACTTTGAAGTTTTCTTCCTTGTCAATGTAAGGTAATGATTGTGCAAAGTTTGTTTCGTAGTTTTCTTTGAACAATTCATTTGATCTTGATTTTTCTTTCAATTCGATTACAGATCCTTCAGCTACTTGGTAAGAAGGGATATCTACTTTTTTACCGTTTACTCTGATTAAACCGTGAGATACCATTTGTCTTGCTTGTCTGATTGATGATGCAAATGAAGCTCTTAGAACTAGGTTGTCTAATCTAGTTTCTAATTGTCTTACCATTACATCCCCAGTTGTAAGACCTTCTTTGTTGTTAAGGGCTTTTTCGAAGTATTTGTGCATTTGTTTTTCGTTTACTCCGTAATATGCTCTTAATCTTTGTTTTTCAAGAAGTTGCATACCATATTCAGTTAACTTCTTGTCGTTTCTTCCAAGTCCTTTACCCATTCTTTTGTTAGCTTTTGGGTGACCGCATACGTTTAGACCTAATCTTCTAGATTGTTTAAATCTAGGTCCCATCATTCTTGCCATTAATATTCATCTCCATTAAAAAATTATTTGCCGCGATAATTTTTTAAGCCAACGCTATTATATCACCTATAAGTTTGTTTTTCAACAATTTTTGTGTTAATTTTGTTGTAAATTTTCGATGAATTTAATGTATTGTTTTGCAAGCTCGTTGTCTTTATTAAGTGTAGCACCTTTTTCAAGGATTGCATCGTCTATTACGACTTCATCTTTTTCGATATTTACTGATACCGCTACTTTTGTTTTACCATTAGCTCCTACTAATGTGAAGTAGTTGTCAAATATGCTTTTTAATCTTAGATGTTTTACATATTTGTCGTGTTCATTCATCAATTTTGCTAATTCGTTAGCTTCTGCGTTTGTAAGTTCTCTTGTAAATTTCTTTCCGTCTTTTGTGTATGTGAATTTAACAGATGTCGCAACGTTTGGGTTGGTTTTGGCTAATTCTTGTTGAATTTGTTTGGATACTGTCTTTTCTCCACCTATTATAGCTACTTGAACGATTTTTGATTTTTCAAGGTATTGTTGTGTTTGTTGTGGTAATTTGTCTTTTGGTGTAAGAATCAATGGTACATCAAATCTTGCAGCGATTGGGTTGATTGCCAAGCTGTCTGCAAATACTTCTCCACTTGCAAGGTATGCTCCTTGTGCGTCTTTGTAGAATTTGTCAGCTATTTTAAGTGATGTTTCGTATCGGTCATTTCCAGCGATTCTTTCGATTACTTGTGGAAGTTCTTTTTCCAATGATTTGGATACTGAGTTTTCTCCACCTACGATGTAGCATTTTTTGATTTTGGAATCTTTTAGTGCTTGTTTAGTTACGTCGTTGATTTTATTTTTTTGTACTAATACGATTGGGTATCCGTTTTTAGTTGCGTATGCGCCAATGCTTAGTGAGTCTGCAAAGTTTTCGCCGCTTGCTATGATACAAGTGTCTGCGTCTTTGTATTCTTTGATGATTTCAGCGTTTGTAGCGTATCTGTCAGCGCCTTTGAATGATCTTACTTTACTTCCTTTTGGTAGTAATTGTTTTGCAACTTCGTTGCTGATAGACTTTTCGCCACCTATTTTGACAAAGTATTTTGTTTGTAATCTTTTGATTTCTTGGATTAATCCTTTGTCTGCTGTTTTCGCATCTGTCAATAATATTGGTGCGTTGTATTTTTTAGATAGAACTGTCGCACTTAGTGAATCTGGGAAGTTGTTTTGGTTCGCAAGGATTGCGAATTCTGATGATTTGATGTAGCTTTTAGCTATTTGGATAGATGTGTCAATCCTGTTTTTCCCGTTAATTCTGGATACTACGTATTGTTTTGTGCTTTGTGTGTTGCCGTTTGATTTGAGCTTATCAGCTCCCAACAATTCTTTTGTATTAGCGTCGACATAAACTTTTGTATCTTCATATTCAAATACATATGCAACTACTAGACCTTTGTTTTTTGTAAACTTTGTTGGCAAGTTGTCTATGTTGATTACTGAGGTTTCTGATTTTACTTTTGTTTCATCAAAATCTTTGATGGATTTTAGTTTTTCGATTGCAACTTTCTTTGCATCTTCAAGCTTTGCTGTAGGTGCTTTTGTAACCTCAAACTTTTCAATTTTGTTAAATGTTTTGAGTTCGTTTGTTTTCTTGTCAAATGATACTATTATTATATTGTACGGATTTTTTACATTAAATGAATTTTCTTTTTCAAATACAACTTTGTATCCGTTATCAAGTATGTCTTGTTTGTCGACTAATTTGTATCCTTCAGGAATGTAACCATCTTTTTGAAGCTTAGCTATTATGCTGTTTAAGTAATCTTCGAATTTGTCGTCTGATTTTCCTGATAACAGCTTTTCTGTGCTAGAAAGCGCATTAATTCCTACAAGTTTTCCATCTTTGTCAAATTTCAATGTGATTCCATTTTGTAATTTGATTTCATCTGCTAGGTTAGTCTTATCGATAGATTGATCGATTTTTAGACCAAGTTTTTCGATTGCATCTAACTTTTGTGTTTCATTTGAAGCGAATGAGTTTGTCGATAACAACAACGCTGATAAAGTTAGTGCAGCTACTATTTTTTTGTTCATAGGTTCCTCCCAATAAATTTTTGAATTATTCATTATTAACTAACAAATTATTCTTAATTTTATTATAATCCTATGATTTTTCTTTTGCAATTGGGCATAAAAAAAATAACTAAGCAAATGCTTAGTTATTTTCTATTTGTCAGCTTTCACTGTTTCTTTTTCTTCTGAGGATTCTTTTTTAGTGTAATCTACTAATTCAAGTATACACATTTCAGAACCATCTCCTCTACGAGGTCCTAATTTTAAGATTCTTGTGTATCCACCTTGTCTGTCAGCATAAACTGGTGCGATTTCTTCAAACAATGTGTGTACAACGTCTGTTTTGTATATATATTTAAGAGCTTCTCTTCTAGCGCTCAAATCACCTTTTTTACCAAGTGTAATCATCTTTTCAGCTTCTCTTCTAGCTTCTTTTGCACGAGTAACTGTTGTTTCGATTTTTCCATTTTCGAACAATGATTGAACTAGGTTTCTTAACATTGCTGTTCTGTGATCAGTTCTTCTACCTAATTTTCTTAAGTTAGCCAATGTCTATCCTCCTTTATTCGTCTTTTATTTCTTCTTTAAATGCAAGGCCCATTTCTTGAAGTTTTTCTTCAACTTCGTCTAAGGATTTTTTACCAAAGTTCTTTATCTTCATCATTTCTGCTTTTGTATGAGATACGATATCTCCTACAGTATTGATATTAGCTCTTTTCAAACAGTTGAATGATCTTAATGAGAAATCTAATTCTTCGATATTGATGCCCATTTGAGTTTCTTTATCTTTTTGATTGTCTTCGTCGTCACTGTTTGTATTACACTCGTAGTTAGGTAATTCACTGAATAATTCCAGGCAATTGATTAGGATGTTGCTTCCTTCGCTTAAGGCATCTTGTGGTCTAATTGTTCCATTAGTCCACACTTCTATTGTAAGCTTATCGTAATCAATTACTTGGCCAACTCTGGCATTATCTACTGTGAAATTAACCTTTTTCACAGGGCTAAACAGTGAGTCAATGGCGATATCTCCTATAATATCTTCTTCTGTTTTGTTAAATTCAGATATTTTGTAGCCTTTTCCGTTGATAACTGTGATTTGCATTTCTAATGAAGCATCTTCATTAAGTGTTGCAATATAGTGATCTGGGTTTTTAACTTCCAAATCAGTATCAACTAAAATATCCTTAGCTGTTAGAACACATGGACCTTTTATGTCTACATTCAATGATATAGGTTCTTCATTGTATTTCTTTACAGCGATACCTTTTAAATTCAAAATTATTTCAGGTACGTCTTCTTTGACACCTTTAATCGTAGACATTTCATGAGCTACACCTTGGATATTTATCTTTGATATAGCAGCTCCTGGTAATGATGATAATAAAACTCTTCTTAGAGAGTTTCCTAGAGTAGTTCCATATCCCCTTTCCAGTGGCATTATGACAAATTTACCGTAATTATTTTGTTCATCTAATTCAACGATTTTTATTTTAGTATCTAATTGTTCAGTCATAAATACAGCCTCCTTCGACAAGTCCCATCAGGAAATCCTGAATTAAGCCTATGTGTTATACTCTTCTCTTCTTTGGTGGTCTACAACCGTTGTGAGGGATTGGAGTTACATCTTTAATAGAGCTAACTTCAAGTCCAGAAGCTTGCAAACTTCTAATTGCAGATTCTCTTCCTGAACCTGGTCCTTTTACATAAACTTCAACAGTTTTTAATCCGTGTTCCATAGCTTTTTTAGCAGCTTCTTCAGCAGCTTGTTGTGCAGCGTATGGAGTTGATTTTCTAGATCCTCTGAATCCTAATTGTCCAGCAGAAGCCCAGCTTAATACGTTACCGTTAAGGTCAGTTAAACATACCATAGTGTTGTTGAATGTAGAAGAAATGTGTGCTTGACCTTTTTCAATATTCTTTTTTACTCTTTTTTTACCGCGAACATTACGTTTTGCGCCTTTAGTTTTTAGTGCCAATTAATTTCCCCCTCTCTATGCTTGTTTTCTAGGACCCTTACGAGTTCTTGCGTTGTTCTTTGTATGTTGTCCTCTTACTGGAAGGCCTTTTTTGTGTCTTGATCCTCTGTAGCAGTTGATTTCTTTCAATCTTTTGATGTTCATTGCTACATCACGACGTAAATCCCCTTCAGTAAGATAGTTGTCTAATTCATTTCTGATATCAGATAATTCAGATTCTGTTAAATCTTTTACTCTTGTGTCAGGATTGATTCCTAATTTAGCTAAGATTTTATTTGATGATTGTCTACCTATTCCATAAATTGCAGTTAGTCCAATTTCTACACGTTTGTCATTTGGTAAGTCGACACCTTGAATTCTTGCCATTTATACCTCCTACTAACCTTGTCTTTGTTTGTGTTTAGGGTTATCGCAAATAACCATAACACGACCTTTTCTTTTTATAATCTTGCACTTTTCGCACATTTTTTTAACTGATGGTCTTACTTTCATTGCTTAACCTCCGTTTATTTCTTTCTCCATGTTATTCTTCCACGATCCAAATCGTATGGTGATAATTCAACCGTTACTTTGTCTCCTGGAAGAATTCTTATATAATTCATTCTTAATTTGCCTGAAATATGAGCTGTTATTACATGGCCATTTTGAAGTTCTACCTTAAATACCGTATTAGGAAGAGCATCTACTACTGTTCCTTCTAATTCAATAACTTCTTTGGACATCCTTGTCTTGATCCTCCTTTTTTAAATTGTTTAACATATATCTTAGTTTCTTATCTGTTAAATTCTCTAATTGCAACTTTTTGTTGTACTTTTGAAGATGTTTGATCTTCTTTTTCTTTGGTTTTTCGATTTTACGTTGTTTTCCATCTACTACCAATACATAAGAATCGTCAAGAATTTCCAAAACCATTTGTAGTTTGCCCATATCACGACCACAAGTACTTAAAACAACTTGTCCTGTTTCAAGTTTGTTGTATTGGCTCATTAATTCTAACCTTTTTTTAATTCTGTTACTAACTTATTAGTGATTTCATCTATTGGAAGAGTTCCGTCAACTGTGAATACTAAATCTTGTTTGTTGTAGAAGTCTACTAAAGGTTTAGTTTGTGAATCGTATACTTTGATTCTGTCTAGTACAGTTTGTTCTTTGTCGTCTTCTCTTTGGATTACTGGAGTTTGGCATACATCACATATCCCTTCAACTTTTGTTGGGTTGTTATCAATGTGATAGCTTGCACCACAGTTTGGACATACACGTCTTCCTGAAAGTCTTTTTACAAGAGAATCTTTGTCAACGTCTATGTTTAATACGCGGTCTAGTTTCAATCCTCTTTTAGCTAGTCCTTCATCAAGGGCTTCGGCTTGAGGAATTGTTCTTGGGAATCCGTCAAGTAAGAATCCGTTTTTGCAATCTTCTTGATCTAATCTGTCCCAAACTATTTCTATTGTTAATTCATCAGGTACAAGTTTTCCTTCTGCAAGTAAGCCTTCAACTTTTTGACCTAGTTCTGTCTTTTCTTTGATATTTTTTCTGAAAATATCACCTGTTGAAATGTGAGGAATATCAAATTCTTCAATAACTCTTTTAGCTTGAGTTCCTTTACCTGCTCCCGGAGGTCCTAATAATATTAATCTCATTATAAACTCCTTACTTCAAAAATCCTTTATAGTGTTTCATAGTTAGCATACTTTCCATTTGTTTTACAGTATCTAATACTACACCTACTACGATGATGATTGATGTACCACCGAATAGGATTTGTATTCCTATAGCTTTTGATATTAGCATTGGTGCTGATGCTACTAACGCTAATATGATTGCGCCTATAAATGTTACTCTATCAGAAATTTTCTTTAGATACATGCCTGTTGGTTTACCAGGTCTAATTCCCATAATGAATCCGCCATATTGTTGCAAGTTCTTAGCGTATTCAACAGTGTTGAACTGAATTGCTGAGTAGAAGAATGCGAATATTATAATCAATAACATGTTTACTATTGAAAAGATAACTAACCCTGATGTTGTTTGTACTGTGAATATGTGGGCTAACCATACTGGCATGTCTTTGCCGAATAATAATGCTATTGTTTGTGGTAATTGTAAGATTGCTGATGCAAAGATTACTGGCATTACACCACCCATATTAACTTTGATTGGAATATGAGTTGATTGACCACCATACATTTTTCTTCCTACTACTCTTTTAGCGTATTGTACAGGAATTCTTCTTTCACCTTGGTTAATTAATACCACTACTACTAATATTATAATCGCTATTAGTACAAAAAGTAATATTTTCCACCAAGATAACATTCCTTGTCTAGATTGATAAATCATTGTACCGATTTGTCTTGGCATATTTGAAATGATACCTATGAAAATCAAGATTGAAATTCCGTTACCGATACCTCTTTCAGTAATCATTTCTCCTAGCCATACTAGAAACATTGATCCTGCTACCAAGCTTATTAGTATAACAAATCCTGTTAAAAAGCTTTTGTCTACGATTGCTCTGTTAAATAAACCATTAACTGTAGCATATCCTTGTATGAATGCCAAAATTATACTACAGATTTTAGTGTATTTACCCATTCTCTTCTTTCCTTCTTCACCTTCACGTGTAAGTTCTCCTAATCTAGGAAATGCTACTGTTAAAAGTTGAAGAATGATTGAAGCGGTAATGTAAGGGTATATCGAAAGAGCGAATATGCTCATTTGTCTCAATGATCCCCCACTTAATAGGTTCAATAAAGAAACTATTCCGCCTTCTTGACCGCTCATTATTTGTTTGATAATGGCCTTATCCATAAAAGGAACCGGTATTGCATTACCTAATCTAAAAACTACAACCATTAGTAGAGTAAAGCCGATTCTTTTACGAATGTCTAAAACCTTCCATGCGTCTTTCAAGGTTTTAAGCATCTTAAATCACCTCTACCTTTCCTCCGGCTTTTGTAATTTTTTCTTCAGCTGATTTAGTAAATTTATTAGCTTTTATAGTTAATTTCTTAGTTAATTCTCCGTCACCTAAAATCTTAACGCCGTCTTTAGCCTTAACTGGCTTAAAGAATCCTGCGTTTGCTAGGATTTCTGGTGTTATTTCATCTCCATCTTCAAAACAATTTAAGTCTCTGATGTTGATTTCAGCGTATTGTTTTGCGAAGTGGTTTTTGAAGCCTCTCTTAGGAAGTCTTCTGAATAAAGGCATTTGACCCCCTTCAAATCCTGGTCTTACGCCTCCGCCTGATCTTGAGTTTTGTCCGTCTCTACCACGTCCAGCATTGTGTCCTAATCCTGAACCGTAACCTCTACCAACTCTTTTTCTTGCTTTTACTTCTCCACCTTTAGCAGGTCTTAAGTTGTGTAATTTCACTATAACACCTCCTACTTAACTTCTTCTACGTCAACCATGAATGCAATGTGTCTAATCATTCCACGTACTGCATCATTGTCTTCTTTGATTACTGATTGTCCGATTTTATGAAGTCCAAGGGCTTCACAAGTTCTAATGTGTTTTTCAATTCTACCGATTTTGCTCTTTTTAAGAGTGATCTTTAATTTACTCACTTAAAAGCCCTCCTTATTTTAAAATTTCTTCTACAGACTTTCCTCTTAATTTAGCTACTTGTTCAGCTGTCTTAAGTGATTTAAGTCCTTCTACAGTTGCATTAACAATGTTTTGAGGGTTTGATGTTCCCAATGATTTAGAACGAACGTCTTTGATACCTGCTAATTCACATACCGCACGAACAGGACCGCCTGCGATAACTCCAGTACCTTCTCCAGCTGGTTTTAATAATACTCTACCAGCTCCAAATATTCCTGTTACTTGGTGAGGAATAGTTGTGTTTACGATAGGAACTGTGAAGATGTGTTTTTTAGCATCTTGGCTAGCTTTTCTAATAGCTTCTGGTACTTCTTGTGCTTTACCAATACCAACACCAACATGTCCGTTTTTATCTCCAACTACTACAAGGGCTGCGAATCTAAAGTTTCTACCACCCTTAACAACCTTAGCTACACGGTTAATATTTACAACTCTTTCTTCTAATTCTAAACCTTCTATTTCTTTATTTAAAAGTTCCAATACTAAATACCTCCCTTGCACTAAAATTTAAGTCCGGCGCTTCTAGCACCTTCAGCTAATTCTTTAACTTTTCCGTGATATAAATATCCAGATCTGTCAAATACGCATTGTTCAATGCCTTTGTCGATAGCTTTCTTACCGATTAATTCACCAACAAGTTTTGCAGCTTCCATGTTAGATTTTGATTCGCCTTTGTAATCTTTATCTAATGTAGATGCAGCTACTAATGTGTTGTGGTTAACATCATCGATTAATTGTGCATAGATGTTAGTATTAGACTTGAATACGCATAATCTTGGTTTTTCAGAAGTTCCTGTAAGGTTCTTACGAATACGTAGATGTCTTTTAACTCTATTTGCATTTTTATCAATTTTCTTAAACATACCTTACTCCTTTCTTACTTACCTGTTTTACCGACTTTACGTCTAATATGTTCATCTTCATATCTGATACCTTTACCTTTGTATGGTTCAGGTCCTCTTAAGTCTCTGATTTTTGCAGCATAGTTACCAACTTGTTGTTTGTTATTACCACTGATAACTAATGTGTGTTGTTCTGGAACTTCAACTGTGATTCCTTCTGGATCTTCTTTTTCAATTGTGTGTGAATATCCCAAGTTTAACACTAATTTTTTACCTTGTTTTGCTGCTCTGTAACCAGTACCTTCTATAATTAAAGTTTTCTTGTATCCTTCAGTAACACCTTCAATCATGTTAAAAACAAGAGTTCTTGTTAAACCATGAAGTGATTTGTGTCTTTTAATGTCTGAAGGTCTTGAAACTGTGATTGTATTATCTTCTACTTTGATAATCATTTCCTTTGGCATTTGTTGAACTAATTCACCTTTTGGTCCCTTTACAGTACACAAATTGTCTTCAGTTATTTTTACTTCAACGCCATTAGGAATTTCAATTGGTTTTAATCCAATTCTTGACATGGTCAAACCTCCTTATAATGTTTGTGTTACCATACGTAACAAATTACTTCTCCACCAATACCTTCTTTTCTAGCAACTTTATCAGTTACAAGGCCTTTTGATGTAGAGACAATAGCAATACCAAGTCCGCCTAAAACCTTAGGAACTTCATTTGCTCTGGCATAGACACGAAGTCCAGGTTTAGATATTCTCTTGATACCTGAAATTACTTTTTCTTCGTTAGGACCATATTTTAAATCTATTGTAATGATTCCTTGTTTACCGTCATCAGTAACATTGAAACCATCGATAAATCCTTCATCTAATAAAATTTGTGCTATTGATTTTTTGATATTAGATGCAGGAACTTCAACAACTTTATGTTTCGCATTAACTGCGTTTCTTATTCTTGTTAGCATATCTGCTATAGGATCAGTCATCATAAAAGCTTCCTCCTTCCTTTCTTACCAGCTTGCTTTTCTTACGCCAGGGATTTCGCCTTTATAAGCCAATTCTCTAAAGCATATACGGCAGATGCCATATTTCTTTAAATATCCGTGAGGTCTACCACAAATTTTGCATCTGTTATATTCTCTTGTGCTAAACTTTGCAGGTCTTTTTTGTTTTGCGATCATTGATTTTTTAGCCACTAAAACTCCTCCTTATTTCTTAAATGGCATTCCCATTTTGTCTAATAATTCCTTAGCTTCTTCGTCAGTGTTTGCAGTAGTAACGACCACAATATCCATACCTCTAATTTGATCTACCATATCGTATTCAATTTCAGGGAATATTAATTGTTCTTTGATACCTACAGCATAGTTTCCTCTACCATCGAATGATTTAGAAGAAATACCTCTAAAGTCTCTTACACGTGGAAGAGAAATGTTCATAAATTTATCTAAGAAATCATACATTTTTTCACCACGTAATGTAACTTTAACACCAACATTCATTCCTTCTCTAAGTTTGAAGTTAGCGATAGATTTTCTTGCTTTTGTTACAATTGGGTGTTGTCCTGTAATTGTTTCTAATTCTTTAACTGCGCTTTCGATAGCTTTAGGATTTTCTTTTGAAGAGCCTAAACCCATGTTAAGCACGATTTTTTCCAATCTTGGAACTTGCATGATGTTTTCATATTTGAAACGTTCAACCAAGAAAGGAACAACTTCATTTGTATATTTTTCTTTTAATCTGGAAGTCAAGTTTATACCCTCCTTATGTTACTTAATAGTTTCGTTGTTAGATTTCATAAATCTAACCTTCTTACCGTCTTCAAACTTGTAACCTAATCTTGTGCCTTTCTTGTTTTTAGCATCATAATACATTACGTTTGAAACATCAATAGGAGCTTCTTTTTTGATTAGTCCACTTTCAACACCACGTCCGTTAGCTTTTTGGTGTTTAGTAACTATGTTAACTCCTTCTACTACCACTTTATTTTGTTTGGCTAATACTTCAATAACATTTCCAGTCTTTCCTTTGTCCTTACCAGAAATAACTATTACAGTATCTCCATTTTTAATCTTCATATCTCTTTACACCTCCAATTATAATACTTCAGGTGCCAATGAGATTATTTTCATGAAGTTATTGGCTCTCAATTCACGAGTTACTGAACCAAAAATTCTTGTTCCCACTGGATTTTTATCATCTTTTATAATTACAGCTGCGTTATCGTCAAATCTGATGTAACTTCCATCAGCTCTTCCCAATGGTTTAGTTGTTCTCACGATAACAGCTTTTACTACATCACCTTTTTTAACCATACCGCCCGGTTGTGCAGATTTAACTGAGCAAACTACGATGTCTCCGATAGCTGCGTACTTTCTTTTAGTACCACCTAAAACTCTTATTACTAGTAGTTCTTTTGCACCAGAGTTATCTGCAACTCTCAAACGACTTTCTTGTTGAATCATAAAATTCTCCTTTCGTAATAAGAATTACTTAGCTTTTTCTATAACTTCTACAAGTCTCCAGTTCTTTGTCTTAGAAAGAGGTCTTGTTTCCATTATTTTAACTTTATCGCCGATACCAGCAATGTTTTCTTCATCGTGTGCTTTAAATTTAGTTGTTTTTCTTAATTGTTTACCGTATTTAGGATCTTTGACAAGTGTCTTAACTTCTACAACAATTGACTTATCCATCTTATCTGAAACAACTATACCAACTATGGTTTTTCTCATATTTCTTTCCATAATTGTTAAGCCTCCTTACCAATGTTTAGCTCACGTTCTCTAATAATAGTCTTAATGCGAGCTATATCTTTTTTTACAAGTCCTATCATCATAGGGTTTTCTAATTGCCCAGTAGCTAATTGAAAACGTAGATTAAACAATTCACTTTTAGATTGTTCTAATTGTTTTTGTAAATCTTGATCTGATAGATTACGAATTTCTTTAGTTTTCATCAGCTTCACCGTCCTTTTCTCCGAACTCTTCACGAGCTATAAATTTAGTTTTGATAGGTAGTTTGTGTTGAGCAAGTCTCATAGCTTCACGTGCTACTTCTTCAGGAACACCTGCCATTTCAAATAATACTCTACCTGGTTTAATTACTGCTACCCAATATTCTGGAGCTCCTTTACCTGAACCCATACGAATACCGATAGGCTTCTTTGACACTGGCTTATCTGGGAAAACTTTAATCCAGATGTTACCGCCTCTTTTTATATATCTTGTCATAGCACGACGTGCTGCTTCTATTTGATTAGCTGTTAACCAACAAGAACCTAACGCTTGTATACCATAATCACCGTAAGTTAAAGTATTGCCTTTTAATGCTTTACCTTTCATTCTGCCTCTGTGAACTCTACGGTATTTTACTCTTTTAGGCATTAACATAGAATATTTCCTCCTCTCGAATTAGTTTTTAGCTGCTTGGGATTTACCTTTTCTGTTATTGTTTCTTCTTTTTCTGTTTTTGTCGTTTTTTTTGTTTTTGTAAACAGGTAAATCTTCTTCTGTCATACCAGGTAACATTTCACCTTTGTATAACCAAACTTTAACACCAAGCTTACCATAAGTTGTGTCTGCTTCTGCAAATCCATAGTCGATTGCAGCTCTTAGAGTTTGAAGAGGAATAGTTCCTTCGCTGTATCCTTCGCTTCTTGCCATATCAGCTCCACCAAGTCTACCAGAAACCATAGTCTTAATACCCAAAGCTCCTGCTCTCATGCTTCTTTGCATTGTTTGTTTCATTGCACGTCTGAAAGAAATACGTCTTTCTAATTGACTTGCGATATTTTCTGCAACTAATTGTGCATCTAAGTCTTGGAACTTAATTTCTTCTACATTTATGATTAATTTCTTACCTGTTAATTTTTCTAATTTATTTTTTAATTCTTCAACGCCAGCACCTTGACGGCCAATAACCATACCAGGTTTAGCTGTGTTGATAGTTACTTTAATTTTGTTTGATGCTCTTTCGATGGCTATACTGCTAATACCAGCGCTGAAAGATTCTTTCTTGATTAGTTCACGAATTTTGTGATCTTCTACTAAATAATCACTAAAATCTTTTTTATCTGCAAACCATCTTGAATCCCAGTCTTTGATAACACCAACTCTTAATCCTTTAGGATTAACTTTTTGACCCATCAGACTCCTCCTTATAATTCTCTTTCTTCTACAACTACGCCAACATGACTTGATCTTTTAAGGATTGGATAAGCCATTCCTTTAGCTTTTGGTCTCCATCTTTTCATTACTGGAGCATTATTAGCGTATGCTTGTGATACAAAAAGATCTTCTCTGTTTAATCCAAAATTGTGTTCTGCGTTTGCAATTGCTGAATTTAGCACTTTTTCTAAAATTCTAGCACCTTTTTTAGGAGTGAATTTCAATATAGCAAGGGCTTCATCAACTTGTTTACCTCTAATTTCTTTGCATATAAAGTTAACTTTTAGAGGAGAAATACGTACATATTTCGCTATAGCTTTAGCTTGCATTGTCATACCTCCTTATATTAATTACGAACCTTACTCGTTTTTTCGTTTTTAATGTGACCTTTGTATGTTCTTGTAGGAACAAATTCTCCTAATTTATGACCAACCATATCGTCAGTAATATAAACAGGTACATGCTTTCTTCCATCGTGAACTGCAATAGTGTGACCTACGAAGTTAGGGAATATTGTAGAACGACGAGACCAAGTTTTAATAATCTTTTTTTCATCGTTTTTGTTAAGTTCTTCCACTTTCTTCATTAAGTGTTCATCGCAGAAAGGTCCTTTTTTAAGTGATCTACTCATTCTATCCCTCCGTTATTTCTTTCTTCTTCTTACAATGTACTTATTAGACTTTTTGTTTTTCTTACGAGTCTTAAGTCCAAGTGCTGGTTTACCCCATGGAGTTGAAGGAGCTGGTCTACCGATTGGTGCTCTACCTTCACCACCACCGTGAGGGTGATCTACTGGGTTCATTGCTGAACCTCTTACGTAAGGTCTCTTACCTAAGTGTCTGTTACGTCCAGCCTTACCGATTGTAACTAATTCGTGAGAGATATTTCCAACTTGACCTACAGTAGCTTTACAGTCAAGGTGAATTAATCTGAATTCTCCTGATGGTAATCTTAATTGAGCAAATTTACCTTCTTTAGCCATAAGTTGTGCTTCAGCACCAGCTGTTCTAACTAATTGAGCTCCTTTGCCAACTTTCATTTCGATGTTGTGAACTGTAGTACCTACTGGAATGTTTCTCAATGGAAGAGCATTACCAGGTACGATATCTACATCAGCACCACTTTCAACTACATCTCCAACTTTTAGTCCTTGTGGTTGGATGATGTATCTTTTTTCACCATCTTCGTATTGTAACAAAGCGATGTTTGCTGTTCTGTTTGGATCGTATTCGATTGATTTAACAACAGCTTTAATACCATCTTTGTTTCTCTTAAAATCTATAATTCTATATTTTCTCTTAGCTCCGCCGCCTCTGTGACGAATAGTTACTCTACCATAAGAGTTTCTTCCGCCAGATTTGTTTAAGCTAACAGTTAATGATTTTTCAGGAGTAGTTTTTGTGATTTCATCAAATGATAAAACACTCATACCACGTACACCGGCAGAAGTCGGTTTATATTTTTTTATTGCCATGTTTTTACCCCCTTAATTACATTCCTTCGAAAAATTCAATTTCTTTTGAATCTTCTGTTAATGCAACTATAGCTTTCTTCCAATCAGATCTCTTACCACTGTGAGCGCCCATTCTCTTAACTTTTCCTTTAACGTTCATAGTGTTAACAGATTTTACTTTAACATCAAAAATCTTTTCGATAGCGTTTCTGATTTCTATTTTATTCGCATTTTTATCTACTTTGAATACATATTTCTTTTCTTCCATTTTTTCCATAGAATCTTCAGAAATAATTGGTTTCAAAATAATATCATATGGTGATTTCATTATTGAAACACCTCCTCAAGAATTTTAACAGCATCAGTTGTAATAACTAATGAGTTGTATTTCAAACAATCATATACATTGATTAATCTAGCTTCACAAATAGCTACATTTTCAATGTTTCTAAATGATCTGTAAAGTGTATCATCATTTTTATCAACAACTACTAAAGCTTTCTTGTCTGCTTTAATATTCTTTAATACTTCAACAGCTTTTTTAGTGCTAATAGCATCTAAGCTTAATTTATCTAAAACGATCATTTCATTGTCATTAACTTTGTCAGTTAATACTGATTTGATTGCAAGTCTTCTAACTTTCTTAGGAACAGCGTAGCTGTAATCTCTAGGTTTTGGAGCGAATACTACCCCACCACCTCTCCATTGTGGAGATCTGATAGATCCTTGTCTTGCTCTACCTGTACCTTTTTGTCTCCAAGGCTTCTTTCCTCCACCTCTTACCTCACTACGAGTTTTAGCAGATTGTGTGCCTTGTCTTTTATTAGCAAGTTGATTTCTAACTACTTCGTAAACAACGTGCTCATTAACATCAACGCCGAAAATGGCTTCATTTAATTCTAATTCTCCAACATTTTCTCCTTGTTGGTTTAAAATTTGAACTTTAGGCATGTTTCATCCTCCTTCCTATTTTGACTTAATAGCTTCTCTAACAGTAACTACTCCACCTTTGTTTCCTGGAACAGCTCCCTTAATAAGAAGTAAGTTTCTTTCATTGTCAACTTTAACAATTTTCAAGTTTTGAACAGTTACACGGTCGTGACCCATCTTTCCTGAACCTTTACGTCCTTTGAATACTCTTGCTGGATAAGATCCCGCACTTCTTGCACCTGCAACTCTGTGTGATTTAGAACCGTGTCCCATAGGTCCTCTTGAATAGTTGTGTCTAACTATTGAACCTTGAGTTCCTTTACCTTTTGAAATACCGATAACATCTACAACATCTCCGTCTTGGAAGATATCTAATTTGATTTCATCTCCAAGGTTGAATTGTTCGTCATCACCTATTTTGAACTCTTGTAAGTGTTTCTTGAATGAAACGCCTGCTTTGCCAAAATGACCTCTCATTGGTTGGTTTACATGTTTTTCTTTCTTTTCGATGTAACCAACTTGAATTGCGTTATATCCTTCTTTTTCTTTAGTTTTGATTTGTGTAACAACCATTGGACCCGCTTCAATGACAGTTACTGGAACAACACTACCATCTTCGTTGAAGATTTGAGTCATTCCGATTTTTTTACCTAAAATACTCTTCATTGAGTACACCTCCTATAGTGTGATATCCACATTAAAATTTACTTACAGCGGATTGCTTTACAATCATACTAAGATTAAAGTTTAATTTCGATATCTACGCCGGCAGGAAGGTTAAGTTTTTTAAGCGCTTCCAATGTCTTTGCGTTAGGATTAATGATATCGATTAATCTCTTATGTGTTCTTTGTTCGAACTGTTCTCTTGAGTCTTTGTATTTGTGAACAGCTCTTAAGATTGTAACAACTTCTTTTTCTGTTGGCAACGGAATAGGACCTGATACTTTAACGTCAGTTCTCTTAGCTGCCTCAACGATTTTTTGAGCTGATTGATCGATTAATTCGTGATCGTAAGCTCTTAGTCTGATTCTGATTTTTTGATTTGCCATTTAGGCACCTCCTCTATATTTTTGAAGAAGCGTCTTGCTGGGTTATATTCATACACCCTCCCGGGTGTACAGTGACCTAAAATTTAAAAAACTTTTTTAAAAAGTTTAACCCATCGCCCTAATCGTGTAGGACTTCTCGGTGAAAATTACCTCGGAAGATTAATCACGTTTCCCGAGCAACCTTCCACTTCTACGCTTACTAACTTTAGGCACAACTGGTATTATACATTGTCTATACAACAATGTCAACACCTTTTTGAAGTTTTTTTGTAAAATTTCAATATTTTTACGAAAAATTTGTTTCCTTCCTTATTATATAATAAAAGGGCGGGGAGTAAAAGTTATATTCTTGCTGAACGCATTTCAAAAAACAAAAATAATTTAGCACGAATATCTGTCTCCAAAAATAAACAAATTCAAAGCTTGTGAACCTAAAATCTCAAGTGCGAGCTTCGCTCTGGCACGAGTGAGATTTTTTCACGGTTCACTTCGCTAGAATTTGTGATTATTTTTTACGAATGATATTCTTAGCTAAAACTATTTTTGTTTTTATTGCTAAGAAGTGTCGTCAGTAATTTTCGGTAACATTTTTCGTTTTAACTTGCGACAAATTTTCATCCAACAATTTTCGTTTTAACTTTCAACAAAGTGTTGTTAATAATTTTCTTAATATTTAGTGAATAATATTCTTTAAATCTGGGTATATAAAGTATATCAACAATTTAAGGAGGTGTTAGTATGGTAGAAGAAAAGAAATCAGTTGATTGGATTTCTCTTATTACAGGTATTTGTTTTATTATAGTTTCATTCATAGCTTTTAAAAATCCATATGCCAGCTTAGCGAGTCTGGTGATTTATTTTGGAATAATTGCAATTGTTAAAGGCGTAGGCGGAGTTTTAATTTATAAAAAGATAAAAGATTTTACAAGACTGAACATAAAATTATTCTTTTGGATAAGCATAATAGATATAATACTTGGCCTCATTCTTCTTTTTAATGTCGAATCTGCTGTATTGATCATTCCGTATGTGTTCTCGATTTGGTTTATTATCGATTCAATCAACGATATTAGTTTCGGAAGATATCTAAGGTTTGTTCCAGGTGGACTTTACCATCTTAATATCATAATTAATATTATTACTTTAATTCTTGGAATTATGATGTTGTACAATCCTTTAAGAGCATCTTTTACGGTTGTATTTTTAATTGGAATGTATTTGACAATATCTGGCGTTAAATATATTGCATATGCTTTCAAACATGAGTATTAAAAAAATCGTCTCAAAATGATGTGTGCCATCTTTACCGGGTCATCCAGTAAGGATGGTACATATCAAAACGAGACGATTTTTTATATTTTAATGTTAACCCATTTACCTTGTCTAAATCTGATTGAATTGAACATGTATCTAGAGAATTGGTCGGAGAAGATTCCTAGCCATATTCCCACGATTCCCATTTCAAACACAGATACAAGGATGTATGTTACTACTGTCCTTATGATTGTTACACTTATGATTGAAGAGATTAATGTGTATTTTACATCACCTGCTGATCTCAAACATCCTCCGTAGATGATTTGTGAGATTTGTAGAAGGACTATTACTGTGATGAATCTTGCGATGATTTCTCCTGTTTCTATGATGGAGAGTTTGTCGAAGAACAAATGGAATATTCCTTTTCCAAATAACAACAATATCAAAGATAGTACAAGAGATATCATAAGTCCTATTCGTTGGCAGACTTTGCCGTAAATCTTGGCGTTTTCTTTCTTACCAGCGCCAAGGCTTGATCCTGTTAGAACGACTGCTGCAACTTGCATTCCGTCTGCGAACGCAAAACAAATACTTAGAAGATTCATTCCTACATTGTGTGCTGCAAATGTGTCTGTTCCAAGTCCCGCTGCCATAAGTGCCGTTGTCAAGAATCCTATTCTCATGGCTATGTTTTCAACGAACAAGTTGGTTCCAAGTTTGACGATACTTGTGAATACTTCAACTGTTGGCTTGATTTTCTTTTTGAAAATGTATTTGATTTGTACGAAACCATCTTTTCTGAAAAGCGATCTAATGCACATTATACTACTTACGACTGTTCCAAGTACTGTCGCAAGCGCCGCTCCTGAAACTTCCATTTTGGGAAAACCAAAATTACCACCTATCAAGCAGTAATTAAAAAATATGTTGACAATACTTGACACCAAGTTAGTTGTAAATGCAATTCTAGTGTTGCCCGATCCTCTTTGTGCTGCATTTATCGTCATACTCACTACGGAGAAAATCATTCCTCCCATGATTATTCTGAAATAATTCAGCGCATCAGTATGCGTGTCCGAGTTACTTCCTGCAAGTCTCAGAATACTATCCGAAAAATACACCATCACAGTGCTTATAACAACCGTTAGCACAAGTCCCATGATAATCGCTGTTACAAGTATTCTGTTTGCTTCTTCCTTGTCCTCTTCTCCAAGACGTCTAGCAACTAAAGCCGACGTAGCGATATTTATGGAGAAGAATATCGCTAGTGCTATGAATTTGGGTTGTGTGGTAAGACCTACAGCCGCTACTGCAGAGCTTCCAATCGAAGACACCATGTATGTGTCAATAATTCCCGCAAGTGCTATGAAAAAGCTCTCCAACACCGACGGCCACGCCACCTGTATTGCTCTTTTGTAAAAATTCTTATTCTTCATTTAATCATCCATTCTATCGTTCAATCTAATTCTAATACTCAATCTAAAAATAAAATTATATATTACATCATACTACTACAGAAAATTTAATACAAGTTAGCGTGTCTTAATTCTCACAGTTGAATATTCTTCATTAGTATATACAACTTCAAATCCACAGCTCAAAAACAAATTCAACGAAGGATTGCCTATACCAATATTATCGTAAAGCTCATCTATGTCCAATTTTTTCGCCAAATCAATCAAAAACATTAACGCTTTTTTCCCGTAGCCATTGTTTCTGTATTCGTCTTTTACAATTAAACTGCAAATCCACCTATCATCTTCCTTATATATACAACATTCTCCGACAGGCTTGTTATGACCCATAATGTAATAGTAAAATCTGTCGTCAGAGTTTATCCATTTGTCATACCAACTTTGCCATTTGTCTTCTGAGAAATCAATAGCTCCGCCATATTTTTCATTGAAACTCATCGTGTTTTCATCCGCCAACAATTCTTGTCTGAAATTCAACTCATCAAATTCAGGAATCACAAAATCACATTCGTAGTCTTCGTCAATCATCGAATACATACAAGAATCTGCGACGCCTTGGTTGTCCATTGCTGATTTTCTAAGACATCCTTCGAATTTCATATTAGCATTCATCATAACCTTGCCACTTGCAGAATTTCTCCTGTCGTGTGTGGCTTCAACTCTTACGGCGTGTTTATCTTCAAACAAATATTTTATCATCAGTTTCAAAGACTCAGTCATTATTCCCTGGGACCAATAATCGTATGCCAAGCAGTAGCCAATAGCGTAAGTCTTCGGATTTTCCTTAATTAATGATGCAGATATGCAACCGATGTTTTTATCGTTTGTGTTGCAAATCGCAAAGTACACATCCTTGTCGTCGTTTATCCATTGTTTAATTATACTTTCAGTTTGCTGGATTGATGTGTGAGGCTCCCACGTCAAAAACTTCGTAACTCTGCTGTCACTTGCCCAGTTTTCATACATTTTGCCTGCATCATTTATCGTAAATTTTCTTAAAATTATTTTGTCAGTTTTCATAATTGCACTTCCTTTTTTATATAATACCATATTATTTTCTTTGCACTAACCACTTTTAAGATAGAAAGTTATCAATTTCGTTGACTAGTTATATTTTATAATTTATAATTAAATCACGATAGTATTTATCGTTAAATAATTTCTGGAGGTGAACTAATGAGTTCAGAAGAAAACAATTGCTGTTGCGAAGTCGTAACGAAAGAAAGCCTCATACAAGGATTCACAGGTGAGGTTATCGGTACATTTTTGATGTGCTTTTTAGGAATTGGATCTGTAGCCACAGCTACATTGTACCAAGCGCACACTGGTCCATTCCAAGTCGGTATCGTGTGGGGTCTTGCAATCGCTATTGCGATTTACGCTACTAGAAACTTGTCTTGTGCGCACTTCAACCCAGCGGTTACTTTTGCAATGTGCATTTCCAAAAGATGTTCATGGAAGAATTTCCCTGTATACATACTAGGTCAATTTGTTGGGGCTATCTTAGCAGCCAGTGCATTATGGGTGTTCTTTGCAGATTCTGTGAAGAAAAGCTTGGATGCAGCTAACTTGACCATGGATGTGGCATCACCAGCATCAAGTATTTGGATTGAAGTGTTCCCTAACACAGCAAACGGCGTAATCGGTATGCCTGTTGCGGCTTTCGCAGAAGCACTTGGCGTTTTCATTTTGGTTATGATTATTTTCTCAATGACTGAAGGTTGTAACATAGGTAGACCAAGCGACGATTTGTTCCCATTATTTATCGGTCTAACAGTTGCCGCTTTGATATGTACAATTGGACCTATGACTGATGCAGGACTTAATCCAGCGAGAGATTTCGGCCCAAGAATCGTGGCGTATTTTGTTGGATGGAAAAACATCGCATTCACAATGGATGCATTCATAGTTTATGCACTTGCACCACTAATCGGAGCTGGACTAGCAGCGATTTTCTTTACAAAAGTAATCGAGCCAATGCAAAACTCAAAAAATAGTTGCGGTTGCAATTAATGGTATAATAATATTAGAGTAACAATAGGAGGTATTTATGGAAGACATTAGAAAACAAGTATCAGAATATTATAGCAATATAACTACAGAAAAAGAAGGACAAATGGAAACAAAAATCTGTAGTTGCCAAGATAATATGCCTGAACATTTGAAAGAAATAAGAAGTATGATTAATCCTGAAATCATCAAAAGATTTTACGGATGTGGCTCTCCAATCCCACAAGCCTTAGAAGGATGCACTGTATTGGATTTGGGATGCGGTACTGGAGTTGACGTGTATGTAGCTTCAAAATTAGTTGGCGAAAATGGAAAAGTAATCGGCGTGGACATGACTGATGACCAATTAAACTTTGCTAAGAAATACCAAGACGAAATGGCTGAAAAATTTGGCTACAAGAAATCAAACGTAGAATTCAAAAAAGGATACATCGAAGATTTGAAATCAATCGGAATCGAAGATGAATCAATCGATGTTGTAATCAGCAACTGCGTTATCAACCTTTCCCCTTTCAAAGAAGAAGTGTTCAAAGAAGTGTGGAGAGTATTGAAAAAAGGTGGAGAATTGTACTTCTCAGATATTTTCGCTGACAGAAGGGTTTCTGATGAAATATACCAAAACCCTGTATTACGTGGTGAATGTTTAGCCGGTGCAATGTATGTAGAAGATTTCAGAAGATTATTGCATAAAATCGGCTGGGAAGATTTCAGATATACTAAAATCACTAAGGCACCAATCGAAAACAGAAAAATCGAAGAATTAGTTGGCAATGTGAACTTCACATCAAGAACTGTAAGAGCTGTGAAATTACCAGGAATTATCGAAGATAGATGCGAACAATACGGACAATTCGTAACTTATCGTGGAGGTATTTTAGGTAGTGAACACTACTTCGACCTTGACGACCACCACAGATTCTATAAAGATTTGCCAATGGCAGTGTGTGGAAATAGCTGTGCAATGATCGAAGAAACAAGATTTAAAAAATACTTCGATGTCGTTGGAGATAGAACAAATCACTTTGGTCTGTTCGATGGTTGTGATGGCCCAGGAAATGAATGTGATTGTGATGGAAACAGCGGTTCTTGCTGCTGCTAACAAAATCAAAAGCTGTGAGTTTTTAAGGTGACCCCAAAAAGTTGGACTTTATACCAGAGACATTTAAAAATTATTTGTCTCTGGTTTTTTTGTCCTATTCTACCCATAGGGGTAGAAATTTTTATGCTACATTTTTCTTTCTATATTCTA
>NZ_JBRFJE010000025.1:0-21834 GCF_052932165.1 Finegoldia sp. P3-F-LR
AATTACACTAAAAAAACCGATTGATTACACTCGGTTTGTTTGCCATGCACTAATTTAATTACTCAAATAATCAAATAACCTGAAATTAATTTCAGGTTATGCTTGACTTTTGTTAGCAGGTTTTTGTATATAAGAATTGTTTTTTTTTAGAAAACGTTTTATAATTAAATTAAATAAATAGTTGGGAGGCTTTTATGAAACGTAGCAAATTATTTATAATTTTTTTATGTGCTGTAATGACGTTCTCATTCACAATGTGTAAGAGTAAAACTATGTATTCTTACAATCCGTATTCTGAAAGATACGGCATTGATTCTGATGATGATTTGAAAAAGGCTATGCAGTCCATGAAAGAAAACGAAGATTATCCAATTTACAAGGATGGTCAAGAAGAATCCAAAATCCACAGACAATATCTATTGGATTTGTATGATAAAAATGATTTGTCAGCTATAAAAACCTATATTGATAACAATAAATTAATATTAGGAAAGAATTAGAAAAAGACACTCTATTTTTGTGAGTGTCTTCTAAAATATATCTGATATTACAGATCTTATACTATCAAATTGTTTGATTTCAAGATCGTATTTTTGTGTTAGATTTGTGTTTTGTGAGATGTAAACTTTTTTGTATCCCAATCTTTCGATTTCTTTTAATCTGGTTTCTATTTGTGGAACTCTTTTGATTTCTCCTGTCAATCCAACTTCTCCAATGAACACAACATCAGATGGAATTGGTTTGTTCATAAGTGATGATGCAATTGCCATTATTATGGACAAATTCACGGATTGTTCTTGGATTTTGATTCCTCCTGTGGTTTTGATGATGACATTCTTGTCGTACATATTCATCCCTGCACGTTCTTCCAAGATAGAAATCAAAGTGTTTAATTGGTCTTTACGAAGGCTATCCCCTATTCTTTGAGGATACGGAGTGAATGATTTGGACACCAATGCTTCAACTTCGACAACCAAAATTCGTGATCCTTCTTTTATTACAGAAAGCGCTGCACCATTTACATCTTTTTTTCTTTTCGTGACGAAATAATCTGACGCATCTGTGATTTCTTTTATTCCATCTTCTTGCATATTAAACAATCCAATCTCTCCAGTTCGACCAAATCTGTTTTTCGTCGTTGTCAACAATCTCAATGGATCGTCGCTTTCACCTTCCAAATAAAGCACAGTATCTACCAAGTGTTCAAGCGTTCTAAGCCCTGCCATTTCGTCTGATTTCGTCATATGACCAACCATAATCGCAAGAGTTGGTTTTTCGGGGTTTTTGCAGATTTCTACGATTTTATTCGCACATTCTACAGTTTGCACAGGAGAACCTGGACGTGAAGTGTACTCACGAAGCTGAAATGTTTGAATACTATCTAAGAAAATCACATCCGGTTTTATTTTGTGAATAGAATCCAAAGCGTTGTCCATGCTAGTCGTTGAAATCAACCAAATATTTTCCGGAATTTTCTCCATAGTTCTCATCGCTCTTTGTTTGATTTGAGATGTGGATTCTTCTCCAGAAATGTAGAGAACTTTTATATTTTTTGAAGCCAAATCATTTGCAAGTTCTAGTAGCAAAGTCGACTTACCAGCACCTGGTCTTGCAGTTAGAATTGACACGGAATCTCTGACAAGTCCTCCACCAAAAACTCTGTTCAATTCAGTAATCGACGATTGAATTCTTTCCGACGAATCTATCTTTACATCGACCAATTTAACCGCTTTTGAAGATTTGCTTGAGCTTGTCGTTGTAGTATTCGATTTTTCATCTACGATTTCTTGTTCTTGCATAGAACCCCAGCTGTTACAACTGGGGCATTTTCCTATCCACATGGCTTGCTCGTAGCCACAATTTTTGCACACGTATTTTGTTTTCTTTTTCATATTATTGTTTCACAGTCTTTTTGCGTCTTACATATCTTCTAAAGCTAACCTTGTCGTTAACCACAGTTATAGTTGTTTTTCTGTTTTTGTCGATATCTCCGTTTAAAATCTTGTCGGCAAGCTCGTTTTCAATATCCGTTCTTATAAGTCTTTCAAGTGGTCTTGCTCCGAATTTCTTGTCGTATCCTTTGTCTACAAGATAATCCAAGATTTTTTCGTCATACGAAATTATCAAATCATTCTTCGCCATTCTCTCAACCAATTCATCCATCATTAATCCAGCAATTTCTTTTACATTTTCCTTGTTCAAATTACTAAACACGATAACATCGTCTAATCTATTCATAAATTCTGGCTTGAACATCGACTTCATTGCATTGTTGATAGTTTCTTTGTTTCTGTTGTATTCATCAACTTCAACATCTTCTGCTGTATTAAACCCAATTACATTTTTGCTTTCAAGTTCACTTGCTCCAATGTTTGATGTCATTATGATTACAGTATCTTTGAAATTTACCACGCGTCCTTTGGAATCTGTAAGTCTACCGTCGTCCAAAACTTGCAAAAGCGTATTGAAAACATCTGGATGAGCCTTTTCGATTTCGTCAAACAATATTACAGAGTATGGTTTCGTACGCACCATATCAGTTAATTGTCCACCATCATCGTGGCCAACATATCCCGGAGGCGATCCTATCAATTTGGAAACGGAGTGTTTTTCCATATATTCTGTCATGTCAATTCTAATCATCGCATTCTCATCATTGAACAATTCCTTAGCAAGTTTCTTTGCCAAGTATGTTTTACCAACACCAGTTGGTCCGACAAACACAAATGATCCAATTGGCTTGTTAGGATTTTTGAGTCCGACACGTGCTCTTTTAATTGCATTAGAAATAGAATCGATAGCCTTGTCTTGTCCGATGACAACTTTTTTCAAATTATCAGCCAAGAACAAATATTTTTGTGATTCTGATTCTGTTAGCTTAGACACTGGAACTTTTGCCCAGCGTGACACGATATTCGCTATTTCATCGAATCCAATTTCCAATTTGTTTTCGTCTTGGTCTTCTTCTTCCATTTCTGCTTCTACTTCCTTGATGGCATCTCTTTTTTCTGCTGCAAGTAAGAAGTCAGAATTTTGAATAGCTTCTTGCTTTTCTTCTTCTAATTCTTCTAGAATTTTCGCATAATTTTTGCCACCAGTGAAGTTTTTCACTCTAACCATCGATTGAGCTTCATCTATCAAATCTATCGCCTTGTCTGGCAAATATCTGTCGTTCAAATATCTGTGCGATAATTCAACACTCGCTTTGATTGCTTCGTCACTAATTAGAACGTGATGGTGTGATTCGTATTTGTCCTTCAATCCTTCAATAACTTGTATAGAATCCGAAACAGAAGGCTCATCTACCATAATAGTTTGAAGTCTTCTCTCAAAAGCTTGGTCTTTTTCGATAGTTTTTCTGTATTCATTGATAGTTGTAGCTCCGATTATTTGCAAATCGCCTCTCGCCAATGATGGTTTCAAAATATTTGATGCATCCAATGCGCCCTCTGCACCACCAGCGCCCATCAACGAATGAAGTTCATCTATAAACAAAATTTTGTTTTCAGAATTTGACAAAGTATCGATAACTTTTTTGATTCTTTCTTCAAAATCTCCTCTGTATTTTGTTCCAGCCAACAACGCTGCCAAATCCAATGACAAAATCTCCTTGTCCTTGAAAATATCATTCACATCGCCGTTCACAATCTTGACAGCCAAGCCTTCCACAATAGCAGTCTTTCCGACACCAGGATTTCCAATCAACACAGGGTTATTTTTCTTACGTCTAAGAAGAACTTGAATTATTCTTTCTATTTCCTCTTCACGACCGATACAAGGGTCGATCTTTCCTTCTTTTGCTAATTCGTTCAAATTCTTAGTGTACTTTTCAATCTCACTTGACTTAGAAGAACTAGCTGATGTGTCTTTGACATCTCCTTGTTCTCTCTTCATCTTCATAAAGAAATATTTGCGAAGTTCCGCTGTCAATTTCATAGTATCCACGCCTGTTTTTTTCATCAAATGATTAGCGTAGTTAGAACTATCCATGCAAAGCGCTGCCATAATGTGTTCTGGAGTAATCGCCCTTTCTCCGTAAGTGTTAGACAATCCCACAGCTTGAGTGATTATTTCTTCAAGTTTCGGGCTAATTCTTTGATTAGTTTCCTTGCTATCTCCATAACCCAACTCATCTATAATTAAATTTCTAATTTTTTCGTAATTTCCACCGTGTTTTTTCAAATATTGAGACGCCTTGAAATCAAACTTGAACATAGCAAGTAGCACATGCTCCACTCCAAGATCCGCGTGCTTCAAGCTAATTGCCTCATACACAGCCTCAGTTCTTAAATTATAAATATCTGATTTTCTCAATTTTTCACCTGTCTTTCCAAAGTATCCTTGATGATTTCGCTTCTCAAAACTCCAATGTTTTGATTTAATTTATTGTTTTCGCGAAATTTTTCAAGCCTCAACTTATTTGTCTTATCGTACAAGTCCAGAATATCATCTACATTAAAACCATCGACTATACCAAAATCGATAGCTATCAGTAAATCTCCAATCCTGTTCATTCCTTCAATTTCATCCAAAACTCTTGAATATTTTAGCATCGACACACTTCTCAAAAGGTCATCCTTAAACTCAGGATTATTTTCGAATAAAATGCGTCTGTTTTCAATTTCCTTTCTAGAAATCGAATCAATCAAAAGCGTCATATCATTGATAATATATTCAGGATCCATCAAATGACCATTAGTCGTAAGCCTGTAAATCGAACTTTTCGTATTAGAATTGAAGGCTTTCTCAAACATATATCCTCTGTATCTTGCAACATCTTGAATATCGTCAATCTTGTTGAAATACTCCAAAGCCTTCAAGTTCATACACACGCTCACATCCATCATACATCCCGAATCGTAGAAATCATCTGACAAATATCCAAAATCAATATCAAAAGCAAAGTTCAATTTATCATTCAATTTTTCTTCAATATTCAGACATTTTTCGTAAATATCTCTCAAATTTTTCCCAAAATCGTAAGCAGTAATGCAAATGTGGTCATTATCTGCCAAAGTAAACACGCATTTTTTATCGCTATTTATGATAACTTCAGGAGACACATCCTCATAATAAGCACTAGAAATATATCCTTGTTTTCTCAGATAATCTCTGTTCGTACTTTTAGTATCCTTAAAAGAATAAACGCTAGACTCCTTCAAATATTCCAAATTATTCAATTCTTTTTTAATATCTGATTTCATATCGTCGCAAGAATCCGTATCTATAACCAACATAAAATTATAGTCCGACAAATTTCTTCTCAACGACACATCAGATTTCATTACAACACTTGAATTATTCATAACATTTTTCCCTATACTCTTGTAATTTCAATTCCAAATCGTCAATCTTCGTTTGAATATCATGACACTTTTCAAATTCCTCATTATCCATTGCAATGAAAAGCTCATCAGACAAGCTATCCAACTTCTCCAAAATTTCCTTTGCCTTTTCAAAATTCTTAGGGAATTTGCCCCTGTAATATTTTGGATAACTTTTCGAATTTCTCTTATCCATGATGAAATCCCTGAAATGATCGTAACAATATTTGCAACCAATCGATGAATAATTCTTCAACTCATCAAACGGCATATTGCACACTGGACACACACTTTTATCGTCAACATCTTTCTTTGAAGATTCTTGTACCTTTTCAAAAGGCAAATGTTCCACCACATCAGAAATTTGTTTTGCGATTTCTTCAAAAAGCTCCTTATTTTCGTTCAATTCTTCATCAGAATCAAACTTAAAATCAGAATTTGAAATAATCTCATTCTTCAAATTATTCATATATTCTTCATAGCAATCATGACACAAATTCACATCACGAGCACCAAAAGGTCCCACAATCTTCACTTGTATAAAAGCAGGTTTGCCACAATTATCGCAATTCATACAATCACCTCTATCTCATAAAAGCCAACAACATATTCTTCAACAAATCAGCCCTCAGAATATTCCTGTCATTAAAATCCACCTTCGACAAAGTATTATCCTCCAAAGCGTGAACCATAACCAAAGCTTCCCTTTCAGTTATCAAATCCTCATCCAAAAGCATATTAATAATATTGTTCGACTTATCCTTCGTAATTCTATCTCCAATAACATTTTCGACAATCTCCTTAATCGGATTAGTGTCTTCAATTGTTAATTTTATTATTTTAACATATCCACTTCCACCGCGTCTACTTTCAATATAATATCCCTTGTAAGGAGTAAATCTAGTAGTCAGAACGTAATTAATTTGCGATGGAGCGCAATTAAACTGATTGGCAAGATCATTTCTACCTATTTCGATGAAATCATCGTCAGTATTACTCAACAATTCCTTCAAAAAAGCTTCAATGCTGTTACTAAGCCCTGCCATACTATCACCTCTTTTGACTTTCTCTGACTAATTGGATAAAAAAATTTATCTTTCTTAAATTATACCATCTTTGACCTTTCATATCAACAACAAAATCCTACAACATTTCTAATATTTTCAAAATAAAAAGGAAAGCTATAAAGCTTCCCTCAATATTTTAAAATTATAATTTAATTTTTTTAAAATCAAATATCCAATTCTGATATTTCTATAATAAAATTATCCTTTAGCTTGAAGTAAAATTCTTCTGCTACTTTTTCGTATAATTCTTTAATTCTATTAACCTCATCTGGTTTTTTCATTCCAAATTCAAACATATTTTTTTCATCTGGATTGCCCTTTCTATTTAAGAACAATACTCCCGAAACTTAAAATCATAACATACCATTTTAGAATTTCCACCAGACTGTGTGAATCGATAACCAGCACTGCAATTAAAATTAAATGCGGAATTGCCAAAATAATACAAGTAGTTACAACCACCCAATTCTTTTTTACAAAGAAAATAGCAAAAATAATTAACCAAGCCCACATAGAAAAAGGTACAAACATCGTAATATGATTAAAGAATTCATTGTTCAACACATTGGCTACACCACCATTCAACGGATTATTTGTCACAGTAACTATAATCCCAATAACAAATACCAATACTGAAAATATTGTAATTCCGTAAAATATTTTCTTAGAATCTATACTATTTTTCATTTTACCACTCATTTTTGTTAGCTCCTCAATAAGTTATATTCCCACAAAAACCTCTACGATTTTTTCTATTTTTTCGAGAACAATTTGTTTTTTCTTTTCTCTTGCACCTTGTCTACGAGAAGTCGGTGGCAAGATTTTATCCAATCCAGTACCTGCGTAATCAACAAAACCTTTCGCTATTGACTTATTGATAAAATGATATGCTCCTTCTTTTAATTTTTCTTCTTCAACAAGAACTTTGCCATTCTTTATCTGTAAAACCTTCCATATATTCTTCGTAGCTTTTTTCAAGAATAATATTTACACTGTTTTCATCGCCAAAAGTTTTTTTAGCATCTTCAGTAGCCTTTTCCAAATCTCTGAAACACACAATATTTCCAAAAGTTTTAATTCTATAGTTTTTTATTATTTTTAATTTTATTACTGTTGTGACGTACTTTATAAATTATGTGTCGCAAACTATTCTTTGCTATTTAATGCTTTATTGATGGTTTCTTGAATAAGAGGACTACAGCATTTACCCAAAGGATTGTTAATTTCGCACTTTCCATTTTTCATTGCCCCTGTAAGTCTAATAATATCTTTAATATTCTTTGCACCATCATCTAAAACAGCATTTATAATTTGTTGCTCTGTAACTTGGTTGCAATAGCATATATATTTGGGATTTGCATTCTTTTTAAACCATATAGGAACTTTTACTTCTTCCTTATAAAAAACTCTTTCATTGTTTATGTTATAATACACGACATCACAATCTTCATTCATACATAAATAGTAAGTTTCTTCATCTGCAACCTTTCCCCTAAGGTTTTCTGATACCATATGCTTTACAGTTATATTCTTAACCTTTTCTCCTATTTCGTGACATTTGGGGCAATTTTCTTTTTCTTCCACTGTACCAATGGTTTTTTGTATTGAACTTCAGCAAGATTGATTTATCTTATTTTCTTGACTCACTTTATTTCCTCCTGTCTAAATAAATATTATTTCTACTGATGCGTAACTAACTATCCCCTTAAACATGATTGTATTAGATAATTATCAACTATTCAAGAGCTAATGTCCTTATCTCTCATGCACTGCTCACAGCAATTAGATCCTAATTACTCTAAGCAATGCACGAAATATATTTAGTTAAAGTTCCTGAAACCGTTGATTTATTAACACAAACTGCACTCATCACTATTATGACACGTTCCCCACATGTTGAATCATATACCTTGTTAATGCTTGTTTTTCCGTCCATTACAAGCCTTGCCAAAAGTTTGGACACTGTTTGTGGAGTGAAGAATTCTCCACCAGATTTTCCTACATTACTTGCATAGTTGGATATCAAATATTCGTATGCATCTTCGAATGCGTCGATGTCGTTATTTTCATTTGATACTACTGCCATTTTCATCTCTCCTATTTATGTTAATTTCTTATTATGTTTAATAAATTTTTACGTAATATTTCATTTTAATTATATCATATGATTACTTGACTATATTGTGTTTTATCTTTATTTTCTTGCAATAAAAAACCAACACATTTTTTAAAATGTATTGGCTTTTGTGTTTTAGACTATTATTATCTATCACTATGATAACCTCTTGTGAATTAGTGCAGCTTGTCAGTTATCACTATTTAATTATTGGAGGTTTCATTTTTGAGTATAATCTATTGTGTTAATCTTATATAGCGGTGTTTTTCACACAAAAAATTACAGGCAATTTTCATTGCCTGTAATTTATAAAAATGAGATAGATATGATTGCTTATTTTCCCCAAACTTTTTCAGCTATTTTCTTAATGAGTTTTAGCTTTTCCCATTGTTGTTCAATCGTCAATATGTTTCCATTTTCGTTAGATGAGAATCCACATTGTGGGCTTAAACACAACCTATCAAGAGAAAGGAACTCTGCTGCTTTGTGAATTCTTGCAATTATTTCTTCTTCGTCTTCTAGCTCTCCTCTTTTTGATGTGATAAGTCCAAGAACAACTTTTTTATCTCCAGAAACGTATTTCAATGGTTCAAATCCACCAGATCTTTCGTCATCGTATTCAAGATAGAATGCATCTACGTTTTCTTGTGCAAATAATATTTGTGCGATTTTGTCATAGGCACCACTTGCCGCATAAGTTGATTCGTAATTTCCTCTGCATACATGTGTTGTAATTGTCAAATTTTCTGGTTTTTCTTCAAGTGCTAAGTTGTTAATTCTCAAATATCTGTTAGCTTCGTCATCCAATGAAACAGCTTCTCCGTATTTTCTGTTGATATAATCAGAATCTACTAACATTCCCCATGTACAATCATCAAATTGTATGTTTCTGCATCCTGCTTCATACAAATCCTTGATAACTTGTTTGTAAGCCCTCGCGATATCTTGTTCCAACTTTTCGTAATCTGGATAGATTTGTTTTGTAATTTCTGCATTATCTTCCCTGAATAATTCCACGATTAATTGTGCTGGTGCAGGTATTGTTTGCTTTGCGATTGTATTTTCATCTTCAAATTGTTTTACGAATTTAAAATGTTCTACGAATGGATGATTTTCTCCTGTGATTTTTCCTTCAACTTGTACTGATGTATGGTAAGTTTCCTTGCCATGGAAATAATATCCATGGTCAAGTTCAACTCTTTTAATTCCATTTAGTCCCCAGAAGAAATCCAAATGCCAGCTTTTTCTTCTGAATTCTCCATCAGTTATTACGTGATAGCCCAATTCCTTTTGTTTATCAATTAATTTTTTGATACATTCATCTTCTATTTCTTTTAGTTCTTTTTTTGTGATTATTTCTTTTTCGAAGTCCGATCTAGCTTTTAGTAATTTTTCATCTCTCAAGAAACTTCCTACATAATCATATCTAAATGGTACGTGTAAACTCATTTTCAATCTCCCCCTAATTATTTCTATTTTGCTGGAATTATTTCTCCATCAAATTTTTCTTCGATATATTTTCTAACTTCGTCTGATTGGAATGCTTCCAATACTTTCTTGTAAGTTTCGTTGTCTTTGTCTTCTTCTCTTGCAGCTATGATGTTTGCAAATGGGTTTCCTTCAGCTTTTTCTGTAGCAATTGCATCTTTCTTTGGTGATAGGTTTGCTTCTAATGCAAAGTTTGAATTGATTACAGCAATTGCAGCATCTTCGTATGCTCTCGGAATTGTTGCAGCTTCAACTGGTGTGAATTTCAAGTTCTTTGGATTTTCTGCAATATCTTTTTCAGTAGCTTCCAATCCTGCATCAGCTTTTAATTTGATTACATTGTTTTCTTCCAATAATTTTAATGCTCTTGCTCCATTTGTAGCATCATTTGGGATTATAACTTCGTCTCCGTCTTTTAATTCATCAAGTGATTTGTAAGTTTTAGAATAAACTCCCAATGGTTCTATGTGAACTCCACCTAATGATACGATTTTTGTTCCTCTTTCTTTGTTGAAGTTTTCCAAATAAGGTATGTGTTGGAAGAAGTTCAAGTCGATGTCTTTTTCTTCAAGTGATGTGTTTGGTGTTACATAATCGTCAAATTCTTTGATTTCTAGTTCAATTCCATCTTTCGCCAAGATTTCTTTTGCTTTTTCTGCAATTTCCTTGTGAGGTGCTGGAGATACTCCAATTACAACCTTCTTGTTTTCTGTGCTTTGTGATTCTTGTTTTGCACTTTGTCCGTCTTCTTTTTTGCTTTCTTTTTTAGCACATGATGTTAATACCAATGCTAATGCCAATACTACTAATAAAATTTTCTTTTTCATTTTTACCACTCCTATATGTTTTTTTTGTTTAATTTATTTGAAATTTTTGTACCTGAGATTTGTACAATTTCAACCAAGATTATAATTACAACTACTGCCCACAATAATACTTCTGTGTTAAATCTGTCGTAGCCGTATCGTTTTGCTAAGGCTCCCAAGCCCCCTCCACCGATTGTTCCTGCCATTGCAGAATAACCAATCAATGTAATCATTAAGTTTGTTATCGCCAACACCAATTGTGGCAATGATTCTGGAATCAAAACTCTTGTCAATATGTTAAAATTACTTGCTCCCATTGATTTGGACGCTTCGATGATTCCTCTGTCCACATTCAAGAATTCTTGTTCGAATAATCTTGCCAAAAATGGAATTGCACCTACTGTCAATGGCACGATGGATGCTGATGTTCCTATTTTGGTTCCGACTATTAACTTGGATAATGGAAGTAATACTATCATCAATATAATAAATGGAAATGATCTTGTAATATTAACTATTACATCCAACACCGCGTATAGTTTTGGTTTTGGATTAAGTCCCGATTGTCCAGTTGTGTATAAAATAAGTGCCAATGGAAGGCCAAATAAAATTGTGAAAAACGTACTTACTAAAATCATGTACAACGTCTCGCCTGTTGCTTCAAGCAGCAAATTTAGTAAATTATCCATTATTTAACCTCCTCTACTCTAATATCATTTTCTGTCAAAAAGTCTTTTGCTTTTTGAATATTTTCTTTTTCACCGATAAGTTCAACAACTGTATATCCAACTCCTGTGGATTGAAGTTTGTTAATATTTCCAGATATAATACTAAAATCTATTCCGGAAATTCTCGCTGCTTGTGATAATAATGGTTTGTTGTAGGATTTCTTGGAATAAGTTAATCTAACGACGTCTCCCTTAAAATCGTCAGTTATTATCTCTTCTTCGTCTTCTTCGACAAGTTTTCTAATGAAGTTTCTAGTAACATCTGTTTTTGGATTTTTGAATAATTCTTCTACAGAATTTTCTTCGATGATTTTTCCATTTTCCATCACTGCAATCCTGTCACAGATGTCTTTTGCAACTTCCATTTGATGAGTTATCATTATTATCGTCGTTTTATATTTGTCTACTGATTTTCTCAAAATCTCCAAGACTTGTTGAGTGTTTTGTGGATCAAGTGCGCTTGTAGATTCATCTGACAAAATCACCTTAGGATTAGTGGATAATGCTCTTGCAATCGCAACTCTTTGTTTTTGTCCACCGGATAATTGACTAGGATAGCTTTTTGCTCTGTCTCTAAGTCCAATGAAATCCAATAGTTCATTAACTCTTTTTTCTATTTCATTTTTTGGAATGTTTTGGAGCTTCAATGGATAAGCAATGTTTTCGTAGACGTTTTTTTGATTAAATAAATTAAAATGTTGGAAAATCATGCTTATTTCTTTTCTTGCTTCCAATAATTCCTTTTGCTTCAACGATGTTATGTCAACATCATCTATTATTACCTTTCCACTTGTCGGTTCTTCTAATCTGTTTAAAAGTCTAACAAGTGTCGATTTGCCAGCTCCTGACAAACCAATTATTCCGTAAATTTCACCTCTATTTACTTTGAAACTTACGTCATCAACTGCATTAAATTCTTTCTCACTTGTATTGAAAGTTTTCTTCAAATTTAATACTTCAATCATACTCTCACCTCATTTTTATAATAAAAAAAGCCCTTATGTGACATTCATCACATAAGGGCGAATATATCCGCGTTACCACCTTATTTTTAAATACATATATATGCAAATATACAAATATACAAATATGCATTTTCTCATTGTTCAGTACGTATTCATACCTAGCACAAGATATCGGATGCAACCGGAAAAGTTTAAAAGCAAATGCTATTCGACTTCTCTAACTCCAAGACCATTTTCAACAACTATTCTTTATCTCATTCCACCAAACTGAGACTCTCTGTAAAAGCATTCATCGTTTACTCTTCTTATCAACGTTAATGTTTATTCATTTAGCTTATGGATATATAATACACGCTCAAAAATCTTTTGTCAAGCTTTTTTTGAAATTATTTTGAAAAAATTTTTACAAACTTTGTTTATAACTACTTAAAGTACGGATTTTTACGCAAATTATCCAGTAATTGTCCGTATGTTGTCCATCCCAACCCTAAATCAGAATATTTTGCGTAAGGATTGTCTATACTGTAATGTCCATCGCAGAATCCTTTGTTAACCAAAATAGGTTCACGAACTTTTGAATATCCAGTGTATAGTTGGTTTTTGCCTCGTTCTACTTCTGGTAATTTCTCCATTATAAGTTTCGGTCTGTTTTCAAATCCGTAGTCTTTTGCATTTTTGTGTGAAATCGTAGAATGAGTAAAATCCAAGAAATACATCTTACCATTTAATCTTGCTCTGTCGATTGAATGGTTACGATACGGGTTGGAATTTTTGTCCAATTCATCGTCAGGCAATGAATCTACCCACCAAATTTCAGAATAAATTCCGCAATTATTTAGCACATCATTGGCAAGTTCACTGAACGAATTACAAGTTCCTTCTTTGTTCAACAACAAATCACAACCAAATGTCGATGAAAGTTGTGGATCGTATCTGTAATCGTCAATCAAAACTTTCGCCAAATTTTTCACCGTTTCAAAATCATCCTTGCCTTTTACTTTTTCTGACAATTCGTTTAGCTTATCGATATATTTGTAAGTGAATTCCAAGCTATAAGGCTCATCTCTGAAATCTTCGTTCAACACCGATTTTAATTTCATGGAGAAAATCGGCTTACCGATTGAAGACTCCTTCACAAATTTCATATCTCCAACCACCAAATTATCTTCGGCAGTTTTCTTGTCGTTCTTGTCGTATTCATTCATGAAATTTTCGACTTGCGATTTGTCATTTCCCAAGAACACAATCTCTTGTTTACCACGTGTTTCGTGCAATTTTTTGATAACTTTGATTAATTTGTCCTTCGTATCCACGTATTCATCGTAATTTATCGACGAATCAATCTCACTTGGCTTTCTGCCATTCAAATCGTCTTTTGGTTGAACTTGCTCTACGGGTGGTTTTTCTTCCACTTTTTCTTCCTTTTTGTTACAAGCTGTAACTCCAAGTACAAGCGCTAAGCTCAACATCACTGATAATAATTTTTTCATAAAAATTATGCACTGCAGCTATCGCAGTCCTCCACTTCTAATGATTTACTTCTAACATAATAGATGGATTTGATTCCTTTTTCCCAAGCTCTGATGTAGATGTTCAATATTGTTCTCATCGTGTAATCAGTCGTGATATAAATGTTGACCGATTGTCCTTGGTCGATGTGGCGTTGTCTTATACTTGTCGCATCTACAGTTATATTTTGATCCAATTCGTGCGCATTTTCGTATAACCAGAATGTTTGTGGACTAAGTCCTGGTGCAACACGTGGGACAATTGTACCCTTCTTTTCTTCAAGGAAATATCTACTCATAACTGGATCCACTGCTGCAGTAGTTCCTGCGATTATAGAAGTTGAACCAGTTGGTGCCACTGCCATCAAGTATCCATTTCTCATTCCATTTTTCTTAATATCATGGTACAATTCGTTCCATTTTTCAGAATTGTAATCTCTTAATTTGAAATATTCACCATTTTCCCAATCAGAACCTTCAAAATATTCGTAAGATCCCTTTTCTTTGGCGATTTTATTACTTGCTTTGATAGCGTAGTAATTGATTTTTTCGTACAATTTATCTGCAAATTCCAAATGCTTTTCAACATCCGAATACATAATATTGTTTTTTACTAAGCAGTGATGATAGCCACTTGTTCCAAGTCCGATTGGACGGTATTTTTTGTTAGTGTACTTTGCGTATTCCAATGGATAAAAGTTCAAATCAATAACATTATCAAGTCCTCTAACCGCTGTTTCCACAACTTCTTCTAATTCTTCATCATTGTTCACATCAATATTTCCCAAAACAAGAGAAGCCAAGTTGCACACAACAAAATCTCCCGGTTTTGTTTTTGTAACGATAATATCGTCTCCGTCTTCTGTTTCTATAGTTTCACTAATAGAATGAATTTCGCTCATATTTTGCATAATTTCTGTACACAAATTAGAAGAATAAATCATTCCCTTGTGTTTATTTGGATTCATTATATTTACAGTATCACGGTTGAATGTGAATGGAGTTCCTGTTTCTGTCCAAGATTTTATGATAAGTCTTACCAAATCTTTTACTTTTATGCTACGTCTGGAAATACTTTCGTCAAGCACACATTCGTTGTATCTTTTTTCCCATTCATCTCCATAATAATCTTCCAAGTTATATCCTTTTTTCACAGAGATTTCGTGTGGGTCGAACATATACCAAGTTCCGTCGATATCGTCACGAACCATCTTCCAGAACAAATCAGGATAGCAAACAGAAGGGAACACATCGTGTGCCTTCATTCTGTCGTCACCGTTGTTTGTTCTAAGTTGCAAAAATTCCAATATATCCTTGTGCCATACATCCAAGTACACAGCTACAGAACCTTGGCGTACTCCCAATTGATCCACTGCAACAGCAGTATCATTTGCAAGTTTAATCCATCTGATAACTCCACCTGCAACACCTTGGAAACCACGAATGTCGGATCCATTTGCACGAACTTTTCCGAAATACAATCCCATTCCACCGCCATGCTTAGAAACTTGTGCGAAATTATTTATCGAACGATAAATTCCTTCCAAAGTATCAGGAACAGTGTCTATAAAACAGCTTGACAATTGATTGAATGGTTTTCTGGCGTTACTCATCGTAGGAGTTGCCACAGTCACTTTCAATGTGGACAAATTATCGTAAATCTTTTTTGCCCAATGAATTCTATCCTTTTCTTTAAGTGCCAAATGCATCGCAATTCCCATGAACATTTCTTGTGCAGATTCCATAACTCTGTTGTCATGAGTTTTAATCAAATATCTTTTTATAATCAAATCCAAAGCACTGAATGTGAATAACTTATCCCTATCGTCATCAATGTATCTTTCCAATTCGTCAATATCATCATCAGTGTACACTTCTCTGATGTATGAGCCATACAATCCTCTCTCATCCAAAAACTTAATCTTAGATTTAAAATCTTGAAGATCGTATTGGATTTCTAACTTCTTAATATTTTGTTTCAAATTGTAATTCATAAACAAAGATGCAATATATTCCCAATTTGGAGCTTCCTTGCTGACCAATTCTCCAGAAGCCTTGGACAATAGATTCACCATATCGTATTGTGACAAATTAGGCTTAACAAATGATTCAAACTTCAAATACAAATTTTCAATCGAATACCTAGTAGAATCGTAGTGTTCTTGAATATATCTAATGATTTCGATGACATCTTCATCTGTGATATATCTTTCGAACTCTTGGATAACTTTTCTGTCTGTAGTGTGTTTTGCACGATACAAAATAAAAGATTTTACAACCTTGTATTGACCGTGATCAATCAAAGTCAATTCCACCAAGTCTTGGATTTCTTCCACAGTAACCACATGATTTTTCGGATACTTGTTCACAATAGTGTTTTCAATTTCTTGTGCCATAGCTTCCAGTTCATTTTCCTCAGCGTATATTCCTACAGAAGCATAAGCTTTTTTCATGGCTAATTTTATCTTCGACCTATCAAAATCGACAATATTGCCATCTCTCTTTTTTATTTCCATTCTTACTCCCTTTTATCGTGTATATAGTGGATTATAAAAACCCAACTACAATTTATAGTATTAATTCCTATTAAATATTACCACAAATCTAAGTGAAATAACACTGAAAATATAGTATTAAAATTTTTCAAAAAGCTAAAAATATATAATTTTAATAAAATGTTCAAATCATTTTATATCAGAAATGCTACTCTTGCCTAGCTTTAAAATCGGTAAATCATCAACTAATTTTTTCTTCTTGTCACACAAAATAATGTAGTTAATATTCTTCTCATCAAACATTTTAGTAAGTTTTCTCATGTTTTTCTTAGCAAAAATTTTTGTGTAATTATTGTAATTTTTTATAATCACAAAATGACTCTGCGCCAACACAACCTTTGCATAAAAAAGTTTGATGATAGTATCATCATCACATTCTTTTAACTTATTATCCAAATCCACATTCAGACTTTCATTCAAACTCTCAATTTTCCTGTAAATTGTCACAGGAGACATCTTCATTGAACGCAACACCAACGACAAATTATCATACACATTCAAATGAGGATACAACATAAACTCATCCACAACATAAAATCCACGATACTTTGATATCACATTGTTTGAAATCTTTCCATCTATTAACATCTTGCCATTTGCGTATTTTACATTCATTAATACAGCTATGAACTTATCCAAAGTTATTTTATTTGAAAAAACCTGACAATTCTGAGAGATTTTCCCTGTCAAATTTTCAAAATAATTCGTACTATAATTTTCAAATACAATATCCATAACTACCTTCTAACCCTAATCTTAGTTATAATATCCCAACACAAATTGACAACAGAAAATATCGCCACAATTATAAAACCTATCAAGTAATAATAATTACTGTTAAGCTTTCTTACAAAAAATATGAGAATATCCATAGCGCCCTCATTGTAAATATCGACCATGTGAGAAAAATACACTCCAGTGAAACAAAACATCACATAAAAAGCCATAAAATTCAACAAAATCGTAATCAAATTAACCTTATTAGAATAAATCGGAAACACAACCCATCTATAATACTCAAACTTGTTCATATCGTCATTGTGCATCAAATAATTGATATTATTAGAGAAAAATCCTATTCTTTGCATAGAATACACATTATAAGCTGTTAGCGCACCTATAAGTAACCAAAAAGTCAACCTGAAAATTAACATCAAACTTTGGTCGTGAAGTACGTATTGGTTAAAAATTCCAAATATTTTCGTAAACACAAAATCATTTGGAAACATCAGCAATACAAACAGTGATGCAATTGATATAATACACATGAAAAGATTCAATTCCTTGTCAACTCTGGAGAAAATCCTCCACACAATCAAAGATACAATCTCTCCAATCGAAAACACCATCACACTAAGTAGAGCACACGCACACACTATCTTCAAATCAAACTGAATGTAAAATCGTTCGTAATTTTTCAGAACAGGTGTCAAATCCTCTCCCAAAACAGTTGCAATCACAACAAAAATATTAAAAGCGGCAATTATTCCACACAGTATCCAGTAAATAAGTTTTATATTATTTATGAAAAATCCTTTAACCTTTAATCTAATGTTTATAATCGACTCTCTGAAATTATTCGGACGAATTCCCTTATTAATATCCCTGACGATTTTTTTGTAATTTACTATATTTATAATCTCCAAAATCACCAATATACCAATCATAAACTCATCCAATTTATCAATCTGCGTATCTCCAATAAGAATGAACACACTCGCCAAAAATATCGCAATCATAATCAAAAACTTGTAAAGTTGATTGAACTGAAGTTGCCCCACACCAGGAATTAAATACAAAGCCCTGAATTTTGTATCATAATCTTCTGGATCGACCTTCATGTTTTTTCTCAAATCGTACAAATCACGCCTAAGCTTGTTCACCTCAGTATTTATTCTCTTTTTGTACACATGCTTCAGACTTCTCTTAACACTGTACAAATACACGCTATCCTTTGAATACTCACTTACTATGAACTCCCTTTTATTTTTCGATTTAAGATGAGCTCTTTTACTTTTCTTATCCGTGTCTATTGAATTATCGCGTGAAAATTTATAACTCTCTACAATTTTCTTCAAATAAAACCTAAAATTAAATCCTTTTTCTATATCTCCAGAATTTTTGATAGCATCGTCCAGAAAACTCATATCATTTTCCATATCTTGAAAATTCTGAATGATTTCATCGCATCTTTCTTCTACAAGTTTATTCTTAGTGTATATGTAATTATACTGAGAAGATACATCCTTATATTCCTCATAAAAATCAATCTTAGATTGAGATATGAATTTTTCCACAAGAACCCTATTTAACAAACTGTCATTGTGATGAGGAAGACTGTGCTTAAATCTGATGACAGAATTGTCCAGTTCTTTAAGAAAATTTATCTCTTTAGTTTTGATTAATTCGATTTTTTCGTTCATATCGAACTCCTAAATTTTACAAATTATTGACATATTTTTACTTATTTAGTATGTAGCTTTTATGCAGATTATTTTATTGTGATATTATATTTACATATTTTTACCACTTTCAAATATTACATTGTTAATTAATAAAAATATTACTTTACAAATTGAATAAAATATATTATCATATTTCGTGGAGGATTATGATGTTTTACATATTAATAAATGTTGTAGCGGTTGCAGTCGCAGCCCTTTTGGGAAGACTTTTGAAATCTTTCCTACCAAAAAAACTAATAAAAAGTATAATGGACGTTGTCGCCGTTTGTATATTAATAATGGGAATCCAAGGAAGTGTCAAAACAAATAATTTTATTTTTATGTTGATTTCCTTAGTTATCGGTGCTATAATAGGTAACGGTCTTGATTTGGATAAGAAATTAGCCAACCTTGTAGAGTATTTGCAAAACAAAGTTCCAGACTCATCTGGCTCGTCCATGAAAGGCGCTATTGCATTAATAATGCTACAAAATATCGGATCATTGGCAATCCTTGCTCCATTGAATTTAGGATTAAGCGGATCCGCTGACATAATGCAATTTAAAATAATATTAGACGGTATCACAACATTTTTGTTCTCAGCAACATACGGATTCACAGTTGCACTGTCAGGCGTTGTTGGACTTGTGATGAACACACTAATATTTTTATTATCAACATCACTAAGCAAAGTCTTAGTACCAGAAGTAATTGAAAACATCTCCGTAGTAGGATCATTGTTGATAGTCCTACTTGGTATAGATATGCTAGAAATCAAAAAATTCAAAATCATGGATTACATTCCAGCAATATTTATTCCAATATTTTGGTTTATCATCAAACAATTACTTCACATCTAAATTAGTTAACAAGTTAGAGGGGAAAACTCTCATGCCTTCAAAATTTTCCAGAGTTGACTCCCCTTACTCCTTTCTTATATGCACATGATTTTAAATCATGTGTTTTTTTTATTATACCTCATTTCAAGAAATTTAAAACAAAATCATTTTTTTCAAATTTTTTTAAATATTTTTCAAAAAAACTTCAAAAAAGTGTTTAAAACATTTTTCAGTGGGTATATATATACTACAATAAAAGATATCTAAATTGTAGAGCAGAACTGTTACTTTAGTTTATTGATTCCGATGAAAAGGATATATAAACAAAAATGCAGGAATACTACCCGTTTTATTTGAAGACAAATAAAACTAGAACCTTTAAACATTTAAACTTAAAACATTAAAATTTAAAATTTTATCCTAAGTATCGAAAACTTTAGTTAATTAAAGATTTAAAGATTGATTCGTTATATCTTGAAAAGCAAGTTTATCTGATAGATTACTATTAAGGAGTGGATAAGGAAATGATCGAACCAAAATTTCAGTTTAAGTGCAGTTTGCTCGGAAAATAAGAGTTGTTTCAGAAGATGGAAAATGACTCTTATTTTTTTGTGTCCATTTCCTCCCCGTAAGTTTTCAAGAGAACTATCTCAATTTTTGTTAATTGCTTCATTTACCTAGTTTTTTATTTTTCATCTCCAACCTACCCATGTCTTGCCATTTTTAGCCTATCGAATTTTCTTAACTATCTTCTAAACCTGTCCCATTATTCCTCAACACTGCAAAACCTTTAAGCAAAAAATCGAAGCTAAGAATATCATACGGAGAAAACAATCATAAATTCAAGCGAAGTGAACCGTTAAAAAATTGTGTTGTTTGAGTGCGTAGCACGAGTTCACAATTTTAGGTTCACAAGCTTAGAATTTATTTGTTTTCGTAGTCTAGATATTCGTGCAAGATGTTTGCTTACTTTTTGACCTACGTGTGCCTTGCAACTGTAAATCCTACGAAACCTTAAAGCAAACGATCGAAGCTAAGAATATCATACGGAGAAAATAATTATAAATTCAAGCGAAGTGAACCGTTAAAAAATTGAGCTGTCTGAGTGCGTAGCACGAGTTCACAATTTTAGGTTCACAAGCTTAGAATTTATTTGTTTTCGTAGTCTAGATATTCGTGCAAGATGTTTGCGACAATTTTTCCTTAAGTGTGTCTTGCAACTGTCGCCTATCGAAATTCTTTTTACCATTCTCTAACCTCGTCCTGCAATCCATGACGTCGCGAAACCTTCGAGCAAACAATCGAATCTAAGAATATCATACGGAGAAAATAATCATAAATTCAAGCGAAGGGAACCGTTAAAAAATTGTGCTGTCTGAGTGCGTAGCACGAGTTCACAATTTTAGTTTCACAAGCTTAGAATTTATTTATTTTCGTAGTCTAGATATTCGTGCGAGATGTTTGCTTACTTTCTGACCTGTCTGTGTCAAGCAACTGTTGTCTATCGAATTTATTTTTACCATTTTCTATCCTTTACCCGCAATCTCAAAATCAGCGAAACCTTCGAGCAAACAATCGAAGCTAAGAATATCATCATATAAAATTTAATGCTTCTTATGAGCGACGCTTCGAACGATGAAATCTTCAGTTAAATTTTCTTAAAAGAAGATTTCTGAAGTGAGGCTGAGCGATTGAGAACATTAAATTTTCCCCAAGATATTCATGCAAGATGTTTGCGTAAGATGCGTCTTGCAAGTAATTCGTGCGAGATGTTTGCTTTCTTTCTGACCTACGTATATCCTGCAACTGTTGTCTTGCGAAATTCTTTGCCTATTTCCATATTTCTCCCCATAAAAAAAGAAGCCTTATGACCTGAACCCCAAAATCCGGAATACGGATGGAGGGGTTTTTGTATGCCAAAATACACAAAAGAATTTAAAATAAAATTAGTACTAGAATACTTATCAGGTGAATCAGGAGGACTTAAATCAATA
>NZ_JBRFJE010000026.1:0-21834 GCF_052932165.1 Finegoldia sp. P3-F-LR
GGTAGTTGACAGTTTTTGTGGCGGATGTTTCAACCCTAAAAGAGGCTCGTCATACTACTTCTTCATTATACAAAAATAGTGCAAGATAGGAATTACTTCCTTTCTTACACTATTTATGGTACTAAAAGAGAGGCCCAAAGCCTCCCTAAATTTTATTTATGGAATCCTGCTGGATCATTTGATTCATCTGCAAACCAAATATCAGCATATCCACCGTTAATCGAAATTCCCATCACACTAATCGTATTCCAGTCATCTTCTCCAACGATAACTGCGTTGTGACCTTGGGAATTCTTCCAAATATTAAGCGCTCTTGCTGCTGCATCATCTGTTGTGAAATCACTCATCGCAGAAATTTCGTATCCGTCAACTTTGAAGTTTGTCAATTCTTTTGGTTTATTCCACATACCTTCTTGGTATTTGTGATCTGGTGTATACATTACTGGTTTCCATTTTCCGTGATTTGACCAGCTGTGAAGATTTGCTGGTATTCCTCTTTTGTCCTTCCAATTTTCGTTATAGTATAAGTTTTGGTCATTGTTGTGAGTTCTTGCAACAAATGTCAATGACTTAGAAACTTTTAATGGCTTCAATCCTTTTGATTTACGATAGTCGTTGATTTTTTTAGCTAATTCTTCTTCTCTTAATGAAAGAGGTGTGTTGATATTGAAGTTAGAAAGATTAGTGTCTTTTACTCTTTTTCCTTCAGTATTTGGTTTTTGTTCTGGTTTCTTTTCTGGTTTCTTTTCTGGTTTATATTCGCCAGTTAATTTTTCGTATTGAATTTTTGAAACTGATTTTTCTCCACCAATTATAGTTACTTGCTTAATTCCATTTTTGTCTATAAATGATTTTATGCTGTCAATTGCAGAATCGTCAGATAATAAAATTCCTGAATTCATTTTAACTGCAAGTGGTGCTGCTGACAAAGCGTCAGGATAATCTCTTCCATCAGCGATAACGGCTTTTTCAGTTGTACCGATTTGTTTCATTACTTCTATTGAAGTATCATTTCTATTCTTGCCGGAAATTCTTGCTACATTTTCCAATCCTTTAATGCTTACAGAATTTTTGCCGCCAATTATAGTGCTGATGTTTTTTGCTTCAACGCCTTTTGGCAAGGTTTTTCCGTTAGTTAATACAAGAGTTTTGTTTTTTGAAATAGCGTAAGGAGCTGCGGACAACGCATCAGCGAACTTTTCACCATTAGCCAATACGATATTGTTCTTAGCATTTAATGCTTCAGCTACTTTTGTTGATGTTTCGTATCTGTCATTTCCTGAAATTCTAGTGATTTTTTTACCTTGAAGTTTTAGTGTTTTTTCTACACTTTCAGATACAGATCCTTTACCACCGATAATGATGACTTCTTTTGCTCCAAGTCTGTCGATTTCTTTTTGCAAATCAGAAGATGCTCCTGCTTTTTCTGTCAATAAAATTGGTGCTTGATTAGCAAAGTTTCCAGCAGTCAATGCATCAGCAAATTTTTCGCCGCTAACTACGACAACCTTGTCACTCTTTGAAAAAGCGTGCTTGCTAATTTCGATTGATGTGTCGTATCTATTATTACCTTTAATTCTTTGAACATCCACACCTTTAGCTGCAAATGACACTTGTGGAACAATGTTTGCTAGTATTACTCCTGCTAACATTAATCCTAAAATCTTTTTGTTTTTCATAATTTTTCTCCTTCTCATTATTAATACTAGGTTTCCTTATGTATGGATACCGTTTTTGTATTTGCAATTATATTATACATCATAAATGTATTAAAGTAAAAATCTTTTTATGACGTTATTTCCTATTAAAACAGTCCACAATTTTTTTATAACAAACTATTACAATTTTGTGTTTAATTTTTCCAATTTTGAGATTCAGAAATCAATAATCTCAGCGAACGCAATTTTCATGCATGAAGTTTTCAATTTTATCGTTCCTCACTTAAAAGATTTTCAAATATAGCAAACATTTATGCTAAGAATATCATACGGATGAAATTGCTTTGGTTTCAAATCGAAAAAATCCGTCAAAAATTTGACCGCGTAAGCGAAGCGTGCTTCAAATTTTAGGATTTTAAGATTTAGAAATCATCAATTTCAGTAGTCTAGATATTCGTGCATGAAGTTTGCTATTACTAAAAATAAAAAATGGTCCCTATAAAAGAGACCATTCATCTATCTTACTACTACTGCCATTTGTCTTGACAAATAATTTTCCGATACTTCACTGTATGATTTTGTGATTTCGTTTGAGTACCAAGGGTCTGCCAAGTAGAATCTGTTTGTTTTTGGATCGTATCCATTGATACAAATTCCGTGGTTATTTGCGAAAAATCTCTTTCCGTAAACATTAGTTGACCATTTTGGTTTTTCCCATCTTAATGTTCCGTAGTACATAATTGTGTTACCATTTTGAAGTTCCGCTATTATATCTCTCATATTTGAACCAGAAATATTTTCTGCTTTTCCATTTGCAAATCTGTTCGCAAACTTAGTCATTGGTTCTGGATTCATATATGTCGCCATAACTCTTGTGTGGTAATAAGCATCCCAAACGTAAGGATTTCTTGAAAAACCTGTGTTGTTATTGTTAGTGTTCATAGGAAGTTGATTCAAAAATTCGTTGTAAGTGTAATCTAACGCATAACCTTTTGCTTGTAATGCGTGATACATTGCAGTTGGTTCGCAACCAATTGGTGCCGCTTTTTGTTTAATTCCACGTTGTGATTTTGGATTCATTTGCTTCATTATATTTGGAACTGTAATGTGTGAAATTCCAAAATCTTGTGGATTGTAATATTTGAATCCTTCCGGTCTAATCCAGCCGTTAATTCCATTGAATGATAAGTTAACCCATTTATCTTCAACCTTAACAACCTTCAAAATCTTGTTAACTGCAACATCGATTACTTTTTTCGCTGTGTCTTTCATTTCTGTTAACAAAGTGATAGCTTTGTTATTAACAACGTAATCTTTTAATCTGAATACATTTCTATCAGTTTTATAAACTTTGATTAATTCTTTCTTTAATAATGCGTTCTTAATATTTGTGAAGCAATCATCAGAGATAGATTTTTCGCCGCCAAATACATAAGATTTTTCTTCTACATTCAAACCTTTCAAGTAGTTTTCATGAGTTTGAGTTTTGTTAGAAGAATTCGCTTCTTTTTCCAATTGAATGTTGTCTTTTGGAACTAAAACAATTGGCGCGTCGATTTTTTGGCTAACAGGAGCTGCTGCTAATGCATCTGCATACACCTCTCCTGTTGTAAATATAGCTTTTTTGACGTTTGGATAAGCGATTTTGGATACTTCAACGCTTGTTTTGTATCTGTCATGACCTGCAATCCTTGTGGATTTCAAATTAAGAATGCTGTCGATTTCTGCTTTTACAGAATCGCTAATGCTGTTAGTTCCACCTACGATATAACTTTTTAAAATCTTTGTCTTATCGATTGATGATAAATACTCTTTGATTGATGTAGGTAGTGTGTTTTTTTGTACTAGAAGAATTGGAGATTTTGTTTTGTTTGCAAGTCCAACCGAACTCAAACTATCTGCATAATTTTCTCCACTAGCAAACACCAATGTGTCCGCATCTTTCTTGTTCTTTGCTAATTTTACGTTGACAACGTATCTGTCATGTCCGTCGATCCTTTCAACTTCAATTCCCATTTTTTTCAAAAATTCTTCAACATCTTTGCTGATTGTCTTTTCGCCACCAATGATGTGAACTTTTTTGATGTTTCTGTTTTTAAGTTGTTCTCTAGTCTTTTCGTTTAGCTTTGAACCTTCAGTGTACAAAATCGGCATCTTGCCGTCAGTGATGTTGCCAGAGCTTATCGCATCTGCGAACACTTCGCTTGATGTAAGTACAACTTCTTCTGCCTTGTCGAAAAACTCATCGTGAATCTTATTTGCAGATTCAAATCTGTCATGTCCTTCGACTCTTTCAGCTACGTTTTTGTCCGTAAGAACTTCCTTGTGTTCTTCCTTTTTTGGTTGCTCATTTGGTTGTTCTTCGTCCTTTTTTTCTGCTTGGTCAGCTTTTTCTGTAGAATTTTCTTGTTTTGAACTATTTTCGGGATTTAATTGTTCGTCATTTATTTCAACTTTTGGTGAAATAATTTCTTCTTCGGCATAACTAATTCCTGTTGTCATTGAAAACGCTAGTAGAAAAGCTATCAATAACTTCTTTTTATTCATACCTTCCTCCTTAACAAAAATTATACCACATATTTAGAAGGAACTTTCATTTTTAAACATAAAACTCCGCTTGTGCATCCCACAATTTTTTGTACATTCCGTTCTTGCTTATTAAGCTGTCGTGATCTCCAGTTTCAGCAATTTTTCCCTTGTCGAACACGATAATTTTGTCGGAGAATTTGCAACTAGATAACCTATGAGATATAAAAATCGCAGTTCTATCTTTGATTATTTCGCCCAATTTCTCGTAAATTTCAGCTTCACTTATAGGGTCAAGGCTCGCAGTCGGTTCATCCAATATCAAGAACGGACTGTCTTGGTACAACGCTCTTGCAATGGCGATTTTTTGTTCTTGACCTTTGGAAACGCTGATTCCATTTTCGTCGATATCTTTGTACAGATAAGTTTGGATTCCCTTATCCCATTTTTGAACATCATCGTACATCCCAACATCTTTAAGTGATTGAACTACTTTTTCTTCGTCGTAATCCATTCCAGAAGCGACATTTTGTTCCAATGGATATGCGAACAAATTAAAATCTTGGAATACAACCGAGAATATTTTCAAATACTCATCGTATCTGTATTTTTTGATGTTAATTCCATTCAACAAGATTTCCCCTTCAGTAACATCGTAAAATCTAATCAACAACTTCACAAAAGTAGTCTTGCCACAACCGTTTTGCCCTACAATCGCCAATTTTTTCCCAAGGTCGAATTTCAAATTGATATTTTTCAATATCCAATTGTCAGTTCCAGGATATTTGAAGCTGACATTTTTAAATTCGACTTCGTATTTTTTGTCGGATCTTTTTTCTGTAGTCAAACTTCCATTGTAAAACTCCGATTTTTTGTGCAAATAATCAATCGTAAGTTCTGCGTACGGAGTGTTACCTTTGTACAATGCAACTCCTTCCAAGAATTTCGACAAGTTGCTCGTAAAATTTATCAAACTTCCCAAATATTGGCTAAGCATTCCGATTGAAATAGCTCCGAGCAATGATTTGGATACTACGACAAGATAAATCAACAAAACTTGTAATTTCGAGAAAAATTCGCTGAGTATTTTATATTTGACACCTTCTGTGGACATAATTCTGTCGAAAACTCCACCAGGGTTAAAAATCCCACATTCATTGAGCATATTGGCCGCGATATTATATTGACTATACATTCTAGTGTCAAGCACTCTGTCTTGTTCTCTCATTCTCCATGAATAAAATGTAAATACTCTATTTCCAAATTTTCCTTCTTCATTTATCTTATTCCAAATTTCAAACTGTTTTGCGTTAAATTTCTGTGAAATCCACGATAAAAATACAACCATTGCAACCAACAAAACATTTGTCCAAGCACTATTCAGAAACGAAAATCTCTCCGGAGCATTCCAGCTTGTAACGAAAAATTGATACGACAACACCAAACTACCTATCATCGCCAAAAAAGACTCCAATATCATATCGTAGATATACATCACTCTTAAAATTCCAAATTCACCTATGTTTACATTTTGTTCTATATTAGATTTTTCTCCAATAATATCAGTGTCTTGGGATTGTTTGTAATCCAACTCATTGTATTTTTTGGATAAAATATGAAAAAATATCTCGTATTTCTTGTCCTTGTATGTGTTTTGGATTTTGTTGGTCAAAGCGAGAATAACTTGAATGAAAAACACTGACAACAACGCAATTACTGCCCATTTACCTACAAATTGCACAGGCATCTTGTTGACGATTCCGTCTATCATTCTAGCAGATGCGTAAATGCTAATTAAAGGGAAAATAGCTGAGAATAAACAGTTAAGAGTGTAGCTGAGAATAAGCTTTTTGTAATTTTTCCACAAAACACTCCAAGTATCTTTGAATAGTTTAAGATTCTTTTGCATTGTAGTCCTCCCTATAATATTTCGCTTGAGTGTCGAACAAATACTTGTACGTTCCACCTATTTGCATCAATTCCTCGTGAGTTCCTCGCTCTTCAATCCCCTTATTTCCAATCAACAAAATGTAATCACAAAATCTCGTCGAAGCCATTCTATGAGAAATAAAAATCGATGTGTGGTTTTTCGTTAGTTCATTGTATTTGTTGTACAAATCTTTTTCTGCTAATGGGTCAAGCGCTGCTGTCGGCTCGTCCAATATCAAAAACTTAGAATTCTTGTACAAAGCTCTTGCAAGAAGTAGCTTTTGTGTTTCCCCACCTGATAAAACCGGTGAATCTTGGTAGATATATTTTTCAATCGTGTTGAATACTCCATCCGGAAATTCCTTAACTTTGTCGTAAAGTCCTGCCAACTTCAACACTTCTTCCACGCCTTCCACATCATCTGTGGACTTTGATTGTGTGACATTCATGTAAATTGTTTCAGGCAATATCGAATAATCTTGGAACACTGCAGAGAAAATCTCGTAATATTTTCTTCTGTTGAGTTCTCTCAAATCAATTCCATTGACAAGCACACGACCTTCTGTTGGATCCAAAAATCCTATCAAAAGTTTAATCAACGTAGTTTTACCAGAGCCGTTAAGTCCAACTACTGCGACCTTTTCTTGTGGATTGACTTGGAAGTTCACATTCTTCAATACAAATTCGTCGCTACCCGGATATTTATATCCCACATTTTCGAATTTTATCGTAATATCCTCGTCGGGATTTAATTCGATTCCTCCGTCTTTTTTGAACTTTTCTTCCAAATCCACAAACTCTCTTACAGTTGCGATGTCCTTTGCTTCCATAAAAAGCACACTAAGAAAATTGAACAATCTTTGAACATCGTATCCGAATTTTGTTTGTGCAGAAAAAGCCAACAAGAACATACTGGCATCGATCTTGCCATTTACTGCAAAATTTATCAAATAATAATATGTAATGGAATTTCTCAAAAGGTTGAACACGCAATCCAAGAAATCTGCCATCAACATTTTATTTCCCATTTTATTCAAGAAATCATCGTACAAGACAAAAACGCTGTCGTAAATATCTTCCAGCCAATTTACCAGCCCAAACATTCTAATATCTTTTGCGTGTTTGTGACTACTAACCGAATTAATATAGTTGAATTCCTTTTCAAACTTAGCTTGAGTTTTCCTGTTATCATACTTCCATTGTTTAAGTTTTTTTGAATACAGAAAACTAATCAAACTGGCGATAATAGACACCAAAATTATGAAAATAGGAAGCCTTGCAAGTAAAATCAAATACACACTTGTGCTGATTAGTAAATACAAAATGTCTTTCATCGTAATCCAGATGTGTTCTGTAGCTTGATCATTTCCTTCTAAATTTACGTTCGCTTTTTCGGACATATCCAACACATTTTTGTCCAAAATCATCTCGTAATCCATCGACAAGAATTTTTCAATACATTGATTCATTAGAAGAATTCTTATGTAGATTTTCTTTGGCAAGATCCTCAAATCCAACGACTCTTTTGTCGCTGAACAGACGAAAATCAAGACCGCAAACACGACAACTGTAAGCATAATCGTTCTGAAATCTTGTGAGCTTTCAACCATTTTGATAATTTGTGGAGTAAAGTACAACTGTAAAATATCAATCCCAGCAGTTGTGATAGCCATAATTATCAGCATGAAAATCAAACTTTTTTGGTTGTTCCACGCAAGATTGAACATAAATTTAATATTATCATTTGTAGAATATTTTTTCTTCATAATTACCTCCCAATAATATATTAACCGAAATATCCTCGTATTTACGTTTTAGGGATAAGCACATCAAAAACAGGGATGACTATATCAAAATCTCCGTCGTAAAAGCATTGTCCTCTGAATTTCTGTTGATGTAACCGTCGTATTTGTCAACAATTTCGTCAATACTGATAAGCCCCAGTCCTCTGTTCTCGCCCTTTGTCGATTTGAAAATTCTGCCAAACTTCTCCTGTTTTTTGCTACTTGTCTTGTTAGTAAATGAAATGTATAATTTATTGCCCTTCATATCCATATAAATCCTGATGAACCTGTCCTCTGCTGGCAAATTTCTCACCGATTCAATCGCATTGTCGAACAAATTCCCGATAATCGTCGCCAAATCTATATCTTTTATATCCAAAATATTCGAAATCTTGCAGTCGGCGATGCATTTTATGTTTTCATTAGTCGCCATAGTTATTTTGGAATTCAAAATAGCATCCGCCATCCTATTTCCCGTCCTAATCACAGGTGCTATTGAATGCAAATTCTCATCCAAATTATCCAAGTAGTTCTTGATAGATTCCATATCATTTTCAGCAACAAAAGAGCGCAAAGTTTGCAAGTGATTTCTGTAATTGTGGCGAAATTTTCTGATATCGCGGTACATATTCTCCACTTCTTGATAATGCGTGTTCAACAGTTGTTGTTGATATTCAAAAATATCTTTTTTCGAAAATAAAATCCTAATTTTACTTAAAAATTTCATATCTCACCTAATAAAACTCAATAATTTTTCTGTTAAGCTCGTTGAACTTCGCATTTGACAACAAAAATTTACTATCATCTTCCAACAAAACATAATCCTTCTTAGTTTCTGCGATTTTTTCAATATTAATAATTTCAGAACGACTCACCTTGAAAAATCTGTCATCCAGCATATCCAATAGTTGTGTCAACGTCATCCTAACTCTGTAACTTTTATTTTGTGCGAAAATATCCACGTAATTTTTGTCCGAAATGCAACTGAAGATATCCTTCAATAAAATCTTCGTATTAACCCCGTCGTTCTTTACTATAATGAACTTATCCTTGTTGTTCATTTGATTAGTCGCCTTGTCCAAAAGCTCGAAAAGTTTCTCTTTTTTTATAGGCTTAATCAAAAAATTCAAAGCATTGACATCATATCCGTATCCGATATATTCTGGATAACCGCTGATGAAAATAATCTGAATATCGGAATTTTTCTCACGAATTTTCTTGGATAATTCCACGCCATTAATTTTTTTCATCTCAACATCCAACAATAAAATATCTATATAATCATTGTCATCGTAATTGAACATAAAATTTTCCCCAGATGAAAAAAGCTTAGTCTTCAAATCGATTTTGTTGATATCCGCCCATTCTTCGCAGTATTTCTTATACAAATTTCTCATATTTTCTTCGTCATCTACGATTGCAATATTCATAACACACCTCTGTCTTATTTTATCACAATAAATTGTTTTCCAATAAAAAAAGCTACTGACACCTTGTGCCAATAGCTAATAATTATTTTTCCCTTAAAAACTTTAACAATTCGTCCTTTATTTTGTCATCATGAAGTGCGAAATCAACCGTAGCCTTCACAAAACCAAGCTTGTTACCCACATCATATCTCTTGCCAATAAAATCATACGCAATCATCTTGCGTTTTTCGGCTAACTTGTTCAAAGCATCAGTCAATTGAATTTCGTTATTCTTGCCAGGTTTTGTTTCGTGAAGAATCGGAAAAATATCTGGCGTTACAATGTATCTTCCAAGAATCGCCAAGTTAGTTGTAGCCTCATCGCGGCTTGGTTTTTCAACCAACGACTCAACCTCAGTAATTCTATCCGAAGTCTTCACACCATTCACAATCCCGTACTTATCAACATCATCCCACGAAACTTCTTGCACACCCAAAACCGGCGTCTCTTCCTTTTCGTAAATATCAGCCATTTGTTTGATACAAGGAAGCTCATCAGAAGTATTGTAAATAATATCATCACCCAACAAAATTGCAAAAGGCTCATCACCAACAAAACTTTCCGCGTATTTTATCGCATCGCCAAGCCCGTTTTTCTTCTTCTGTCTAATAGTGTAAATGTTCGCCATCTTCGAAAGCTCGTGAATTTCTCGTGATATCTCCGAAGACTTCTTGTTCAATTCGTATTCCAATTCGAAATTCACATCAAAATAATCCTCGATAGATCCCTTATCCTTGCTTATAATAATCAAAATATCCGTAATTCCAGAATCCACAACCTCCTTTACAATATGATGCAAAGTTGGTTTGTCGTAGATTGGAAGCATCTCCTTCGGAACAGATTTCGATGCAGGAAGCATCCTCGTACCAAAACCCGCCGCAGGAATAACCGCTTTTCTTACCTTCATTGTCACTCCTCGTGTTATAATTTTACGCCATAAATCATTTGTCTCTAATAATATTGTAACAAGAAATGTTGATTTTTGCTATAAGGTGGGTGTAGATGGGTCGCAAGATTGAGATTTCGTAAATGCTTACAAAAAGTGGAAAACCGATTTGCACGAATATCTGACTTACGAAAATAAAAAAATCCTCAAGCTCGTGACCCTAAAATCTCAAGTGCGCCTCCGGCTGGCACGAGTGAGATTTTTTAACGGGTCACTTCGCTTGGATTTTTAGTTATTTTCTCCAGATGATATTCTTAGCAAAATCGGTAATCCACTTTTTACGCGACACAGAATTTATTAAATCTCCTTCTCCCATCTTAAAGCTTGCCTATTTTTTTGCAGCACTCATAATAAAAGCTCGTAACTAAGCGAGTCATCTGGAGAAAATTATGCCAAATTCTGCCTCTCCCTCGTTTTAAGTCTTGCTATTTTTTTATTTATTTTTTAGAATTAATCATTTTATCCTTGTAGATATACAAAAGCAGATTACTGCATTTGCTAAGAATATCATTCGTAGGAAATTTACATGATTTCAAATCGAAAAAATCCGCCAGAAATTTGACCGCTTGAGTGCGTAGCACGAGCTTCAAATTTCAGGATTTTGAGATTTAGAAATCACAAATTTCCGAAGACAGATATTCGTGCAAATCAGTTTTCTGATTTTACCTTTAATCAAACCTCTTTTGGCAACAAAAAATAGGCAACCCCCGTTGCCTATTTCCTAAAATCTATTTCTTTTTAATTCCCAATTCACCATCTACATTTGTGATAACGACAGTGTCTTTGTCAGTCACAGTTCCTTTTATCAATTCACGTCCGAGTTTTGTTTCGACGTTGGATTCGATAAATCTCTTAACTGGTCTTGCACCGTACAATACATCGTATGCTTTGTCGATAATCAAATCTTCTGCAGATTCGTCAATTTCGATGGTGATTTGTCTGTCTTCCAATTGTTTTTGTAACAATGAAACTTGTTTTTCGATAATCTTGTAGATGTCTTGTTTAGTCAAAGGTTTGAACATTACGATATCGTCAATTCTGTTCAAAAATTCTGGTTTGAATCTGGATTTCAATTCGTCCATTACAGAATTTCTGCTTTCGTCAGAAATATTTCCGTTGTCGTCGATTCCTTCAATCAAATCCATCGAGCCAATGTTACTTGTCATGATGATGATTGTGTTTTTGAAATCGACAGTTCTACCTTTGTTGTCAGTCAAACGTCCGTCATCCAAAACTTGCAACAAAATGTTGAATACATCTGGATGCGCTTTTTCGATTTCGTCAAACAATATTACTGAGTATGGTTTTCTTCTGACAGCTTCAGTTAGTTGACCACCTTCATCGTAACCAACATATCCTGGAGGAGCTCCCACAAGTCTACTTACTGCGTGTTTTTCCATATATTCTGACATATCAATACGAATCAAATTCTTTTCATCATCAAACATATTTTCAGTCAAAGCTTTTGCAAGTTCTGTCTTACCAACACCAGTTGGTCCAAGGAATATAAACGAACCAATTGGTCTGTTGAGCGATTTCAAACCGCTTCTAGCCCTGATGATTGCATCAGTCACAGCAGTCACTGCTTCATCTTGTCCCACAACACGTTTGTGCAACAACTTGTCCATATTCAAAATCTTGTCACGTTCTGTTTCCACCAATTTTGTCACAGGAATTGAAGTCCATTTGCTTACAACTTCTGCAATTTCATCTTCAGTCACGCTTTCTTTGATTATAGAATTGTCATCTTCGTCCATTTTCTTGTTCAATTCTTCGAGTTTGTTTTCAAGTTCGACTAATTTTCCGTATTTTAACTCAGACAATTTTTCAAAATCGTATTTTCGTTGTGCTTCTTCCATTTCGTGTTTAACGGCTTCGATTTCAGATTTTGTGTCCTTGATTTCGTCTACCTTGGATTTTTGTTGAGTCCATTCCATATACATCGCATCAAACTCGTTTTTAGTATCTTGCAATTCTTTTTCCAAATTTTCGAGTCTGATTTTGCTCATCTCATCGTCTTCTTTGTTCAAAGCAGCACGTTCGATTTCAAGTTGCAATATTTTTCTTTTAGTTTCGTCGATGCTTTCAGGCATAGAATCAATCTCAGTTCTAACCATCGCACTTGCTTCGTCCATCAAATCAATAGCCTTGTCTGGCAAAAATCTGTCCGTAATATATCTGTCAGACAAAGTTGCCGCAGCGATTACAGCATTGTCAGTGATTTTAATTCCGTGATAAATCTCGTATTTGTCCTTGATACCACGTAATATCGAAATCGTGTCTTCAACTGAAGGCTCTTCAACCAAAACTTTTTGAAATCTTCTTTCCAATGCGCCATCTGTTTCGATGTATTTTCTGTATTCATCCAAAGTTGTAGCGCCGATTGTTCTTATTTCACCACGTGCTAACATTGGCTTCAACAAGTTTGCAGCATCCATTGCGCCTTCTGATTTTCCAGCTCCGACCAAAGTGTGAATTTCGTCGATAAACATAATGATTTTGCCATCAGATTCTGCCACTTCTTTTAGAACAGCCTTCAATCTTTCTTCAAATTCTCCTCTAAATTTCGCACCGGCAATCAAACTTCCCATGTCCAACGCAAAAATAGATTTGTTTCTCAAAGTTTCTGGAACATCGTCGTTGACAATTCTAAGCGCCAAACCTTCCACAATCGCAGTCTTACCAACACCAGGTTGACCAATCAACACTGGATTGTTCTTAGTTCTACGACTCAAAATCCTAACGCTGTGTCTGATTTCATCGTCACGACCAATAACCGGGTCAAGCTTTCCTTCCTTCGCCAAATCAGTCAAGTTACGACCGTATTTTGTCAACACATCAGTCGTATCTTCTGGATTGTCAGAATCTACCTTTTGATTTCCTCTCAAATCCTTCAAATTAGATGAGAAGTTTTGCTTGTTGACATTAAAATCCTTCAACAAAACTGCGCTAACAGTGTTCTTTTCTCCCAAAATACTCATAAAAATGTGTTCTACTGACACGAAACTGTCGCCCATGGACTTTGCTTCGTCCTCTGCTTTCAACAAAATTCTTTGAAAAGCAGTGCTTGGATACACACTCGATTGACTGTCGTTTTTAGGAAGAGAATCTATTTTTTGATTAAAAGCGCTCACGATTTTTTTGTAATCTGCGCCCAATTTTTGGATAGTCTTTGCAACTATTGAATCTGAGTCAGACAACAACGCATAACTTAGATGAACATCCGTAACTTCTGGATTGCCCAACTTTATCGCAGTATTTTGCGCATCTTGAATTGCTTGAACAGATTTTTGTGTGAATTTATTTAAATCCATAATTCTTACCTCCTAACATTATTCAGAAATATCGTATAATTTTTTGTATAATTCTTCTTGTTCTTCGTTCAATTTTGTAGGATTTACGATAGAAATTTCAAGGTACAAATCACCCTTGACGCCTTTCATATCCACAAATCCCTTATCTTTAATCCTAATTCTTTGATTAGCCTTGATGTTTTTCGGAATCTTAACCTTGATTCTTTCGCCACTAATCGTTTCAACATTGATAGATTTACCAAAATAAGCTTCCCATGGTTTAAGTTCAACCTTCTTGATGATATTGTGATCTTCAAGCTTGTTGTACACATCAACCAAGTTAATCTTCACATAAATGTCCCCGTCAACTCCGAATTTTTCGCCCTTGACCTTGATTTTCTTACCAGGCAAAATTCCTTTTGGAACTTTCAAATTCAAGTTGACGCTTTTATCTCCAATCATAAGTCCCAATCTTTTTTCTAAACCGTTGTAGATATCTGATAATGAAACTGAAATGTCCGTGTCGTATCTTTGCCTTGGTTGTGATTTTCTTCCACCGCCTTTGAATCCGCCGAAAATGTCGGAAAATCCACCGCCGCTACTTTGTCCACCTGAGAAAAACGCGTTGAAAAAGTCCGAGAATCCTCCGCCACTGCCACCAGTTGTATAAGTGTACGAACCAGAATTCTTGCCGAAGCCGCCAAATCCTCCGAAGTTTCCAAAATCGTACGCATTCGGATCGAAGTTTTGTCCTCCTTGGAAATTATAATTGGAGCCAAACATATCGTACTTTTTACGTTTTTCTTCGTTGCCTAAAACCTCGTAAGCCTCGTTGATTTCCTTGAATTTTTCCTGTGATTTCTCATCGCCTTTATTTAAATCAGGGTGATATTTCTTGGCGAGTTTTCTGTATGCTTTTTTAATTTCTTGGGAGCTCGCCTTTTTATCCACCCCCAAAACTTTGTAATAATCTTTATATTCCATAAAAAACCTCCCGTAATTTGTTTTTGACTTTCTTTGACCTTGATATTATTATACACCCTTACGAGCGCATAATCAATAGTATTTGCAATCTTTGCAATTTCTTTGACTTTTAGTTTTATTTTTGACTTTTGATTATTTTTTTGATTTTCATGATAAATCTTTATATCCAAATAGAATGATCCTTACCCGATCCAACCTCGAAATGATATTTCACTATTCCCAAATCGACCTTTGCTGACGGAGCAAATTTCGCCTTCGCCTTCACCTTATCATCGACCAAAGTCAACATAAATTTTTGTTGATTAATCGCAGTCGGGGCATTCAAAGCACAATCCACACCATCCTTGAACCATTGTGGAGAATCTTCATTCACATTTGACACTTGTTTTGGAAGTTTGCTTTTGCGATTGTAACCCCAGTTTGCTGGAATTCCGAACGCAATCACAATCACCAAATTTTCGTTTGGCTCTATGTATTTTCTAATATTCTTCTTATTATATGTAAGAGCAACCCAGCACGAACCCAAACCCAAATTCATCAGTTCCATCACAAGCTTCTCGCCGTAATATCCGCAAGTCTCGCTCAAATCATTGCCTACACCCTTCATAATCAGAAAATTATTCACATTCTCAAACTTTCCGTACTTTGCAAGCTTTGAATTAAAACCTTCCTTGTCATCAAACACAGCCCTTATATTCAAACTCGACTCACGATTAACCTCATCAACCTTCTGTTCAATAATTTTCTTCACAGAATTATCAATCTCTTCATCTATGTATTTTCTAACAGAATGCCTCTTGTGCATCAACTCTAAAATATCCACCTTGTCCCCCTCATTAAAATATATACTTATTATAATATACCACAAATCACGAAAATTCACGCACCACAACGCATACAATTAAATATTTCCACGCAAACAAAAATGGAACCGCACCGATTCCATCTATATTAACCCACCACTCCACACCCAAAGCTCAATACATCTTGCGCAAATTCTCCAAAGCCTTGCTTCTCGTATTGTAGAATGTCGACTGTTTCATATTCAATTCTTTGCAAATCTCCCTCGCACTTTTTTCTCTAAGGAAATTCTCGTAAATAATCTTCTGTTGCTTATCGGGAAGCTTACGCACCTTCTCATAAAGCTTTTTAATCTCCAACCTATCCTCAAAATCCTGTTCGATATTTTCATCAGATTCAATCAAATTCATCACCTCATCACCATCCTCATTCGTAAAATTCAACGACTGAACACTTCTTCTAGGATTCTTCTTCAAATAGAAAAACCTCAACCTCTGCTTCAAATAATAATTGAACGGAACATTCTTCGAACCATCATACTCCATAATCGCATACATAATCTCAGTCTTGCCATCATCAACAAGCTCTTCGAAAATATCCGTCCTATCGTAATAATTTTTGATACTACTAATAATCAAAGGCTCAAAAGCCTTATAAATTCTCTCATCATCCAAAATTTTGTTGTTCACAATATAATCTATCTCTTTGTAATTCATGATTTTCATCTCCTTTTTCTCAATTTTACAATCGACCAGAAGATTTTATAAATTAAGAATGAAACGAAAAACCACACCAAAACAGATAGTAATAGCGTGAACTATTCGATTATTTTGTAAAAAATCATCATCATTCTTCACAAAACAAACCAATTCATTGTAAATTCAAATTGAAAACACTTGAACAGGAACGTATGTTCTGTTATAATAAAATTATCATAAAATAAAAGGAGAACCAATGAAACAATTAGAAGCAATCATTCCGATATACGTAGACAATATCGGCAATGCAGTCCAACTTTATTTTAATGATTTCACCACTACCAATTATTGTTCATTGGATTGCTGCATCAAAAAAATCGCCCGCAACCAATTACTAGACATCACAGAGGCCAAGAAATTAATCAAAAAATCCTTGAACATAACCAAAAACCCTCCTATTTGTTTTAAAAACGGAACGTACTGCATGATCAAAGTAAGAAAACCAATATCCAAAAACGATGGAAGTTATGGACTGTTCAACATCGAATCCATCGAAGAAATAAAAACAGGACACATAATACTTGCGAATAATCAAAAAATCACAACACTGGAATCCAAGAAAAGCATCGAAGACAAAATCCAAAAAGCGAAACTCGCCAGACTTTTGATAGATGATTATACGACAAACTTGGACATACTCACAAGAAAATAAGCATAAATAAAAAAACTGATACATTTTTTGTATCAGTTTCATTGCAATCAAAAATGGGACTTATAACAAGTCCCATTTTTTATATTAATCTATTTTTTATCTAAGATTAATTATTTACGTTTTTTGATAGAAACGTAAGCACCTGCTGCTGTTGATAAAGCTGCTGCTGCTAATGTTAAGATTTCAGCTTCGCTACCAGCTTTTGGTAATCCAGCCTTTTCTTTCTTCTTATTTGGAGAATCAGTGTTTTCTTTTACAGGTTTTTTGTTTTCATCAGGTTTTTTGTCTTCACCAGGTTTTTGTCTTCACCAGGTTTTTCACCTTCGCCAGGTTTTTCACCTTCGCCAGGTTTTTCACCTTCACCAGGTTTTTCACCTTCACCAGGTTTTTCACCTTCGCCAGGTTTTTCTGGGTTTGAAGGAACATCTGGTGTTGATGGATTTGATGGTACATCTGGAGTTGATGGAACATCTGGTGTTGATGGGTTTGATGGTACATCAGGTGTTGATGGTTCTGATGGTTCTACTGGTTTTTCAGGATTTTCAGCTTCTACTGGTGATAATACATAGTAGTATCTTCCATCTGCGCCTTGTCTAATACTGTATGATTTATTAATTGGATCATTTTCTAAAGCTTTCTTAGCTGCTGCTTCAGCTTCTTCGTATGATGCATATCCGTCTTGTACTTCTGGTTTTTCTTCGTCTTCTTTGTCTTCAATCTTTAATACATAGTAGTATCTGTTATTCGCACCTTTTACTACTTCGTATGCATTGTTTATTTCATCATTTTCTAAAGCTTTCTTAGCTGCTTTTTCTGCTTCTTCATATGTTGCATAACCATCTTGTACTTCTGGTTTTTCTTCTGGTTTTTCTTCGTCTTCTTTGTCTTCAATCTTTAATACATAGTAGTATCTGTTATTCGCACCTTTTACTACTTCGTATGCATTGTTTACTTTATCTTTTTTCAAAGCTTCTTTAGCTGCTTCTTCTGCTTCTTTATATGTTTTATATCCGTCTTGTACTTCTGGTTTTTCTTCTTCAGTGTCGTCTTCTGGTTTATCAGTATCTATAAACAAAGAGTAAATATATCTTCCCTTAAGATTTTGAGTTATTTTGAATGAATTATTAATTTTATCATTCTTTAAAGCTTCTTCAGCTGCTGCTTTTGCTGCTGCTTCAGTTTTATATCCGTTTTCATTGTTTTCTTCTGGTTCTTCTGGTGTTTCTGGTGTTTCTGGTGTTTCTTGTTTATCAGTATCTATAAACAAAGAATAAATATATCTTCCCTTAAGATTTTGAGTTATTTTGAATGAATTATTAATTTTATCATTCTTTAAAGCTTCTTCAGCTGCTGCTTTTGCTGCTGCTTCAGTTTTATATCCGTTTTCATTGTTTTCTTCTGGATCTGTTTCCAGATCTTTTTCTGGATCTTTTTCTGGGTCTGTATCACCAGTTTCAGATTTTTCAGTTTCTTCAAATGGATGTTCTGCTGGATTAAACCAATTATCTGAAACATCTTTTTCTTCTTCAAATTCATTGTTTTCTGTTTCAAATCTTGGATTTGCTTGATCATCAAAGTCTGGATATTCAAACATTGGATTTCCTGAATCGTCTACCTTTTCTGGAATTCCTTCATCAGCTGCGTAAGTGTTAACTCCGCCACCAACTACAATTGCACCTGCAAGTGCAGCCATTAATAATTTTTTATTAATTTTCATAATATCATGACAATGGAAACTTCCCTAATAGGGTGGAATTTGTCTCCTCCTTTTAAATTTTTTGCATTCAATGCTATTTAAATCAAATTCGTTTCCAAGCAATTATATTGCCATTCCTTAGTTATTGTTTACCCAAAAAGGGTGGTCAACAATCGAATTTCACCAATTTATTAAATCAGTGTTCTTGCTTCGTCCACTGTCCTAAAATTTCCCAAGGACAATGTCCACAAGCGTTAGGTTCGGTAAATTCAACGCCTACCTTTTATTTTAGCTACTATTTCTAGTAGTTATAATCATGTGTCTTGTTGTGATTTCGTGAAAACATTATTATATTTGTTAAATATAACAGTGTTAAGTTTTGTTGCATTATTGAACAAAAACTTATCACCACATTCTTAAATTGAATATTCGTTAATAATTATCCAATCTTTTGCTATTCATAAAGTTTCCTTTATCACACTACTATATTAGTTTAAGCTCATTATACTACATAAGTTCAAATATTACAATAAGTTTACAAAAATCTTTTTGTGTATATATTTTGCAGAATAGTTATGCAATTTGTTATTCAATATTTTTTATTTCGAAGTCAATATGTTGTATGTTTCTTGTGTTTTTAATCACTTATTGTGTTATGTCGCAATATTATTGCAATATTATGTTTTTTTATTATTTTACGATGTTTTGAATTTGAATTTTCGAGTGTGAACGACCAGTTTTTCTTTGGTTTATGAGCTAATTCTGCGATTTTTTATTTTCAATTTAATTATACCACGTAACAATGGTTACGGACTATTGTAACTCTTATCAGTATAATATAATCAAAAAATGGAGGGATAGTATGTCAAGATTTTTAGGAAAAATTCATTATATAATGTTCGATAAGATAAATTACGTTGATGAGATTACACGCAAGATGAGTGAGTTGTTGGATGAAAATGTCGATTTGAAAAATATTGAACGTGGAGCGTTGGAGGATTTGATTGACACGGACAATATTCACGGATGGTTGCAGGTGAGAGTTGGAATCGTCGAGGATAATTTGGCGAGGGTTTTGAGTGAGCTTAAAAAAGAAGAAAAGCTTGAAGATGCTCTTAAAATCGCTTATGATTTTGGTGCGAAGGAGGATTTCTCGGGCGATGCTTCTGATGCGTTCCAATTTATGTCCGATAAATTCTTGGACGGTATGCCTTGTGATATGGCGAATTTGCCGGTGGAATCAAATGATGGAGAGTTCCGTTGGATTAAGAGAATTGATGTGCACGAACAGTATTACATTTATGGAGAATCTTCTGAAGTTTACGATGAATTCCGAGGTGCGTGGATGAATGGTTTGTTGAGTAATTGTGATTTGAAATACGTGATCGAAAATGGCGTTAATATTATAAGATAGATTTGTGCGTTTTTGGGGTATAATTATATGTAAGATAACAACAAGTGTAGGAGGTAGGTTATGTATATTAGAGAAGAAGTACTTAAAAACGCAAATAATAAGGAAAAAGTGTCAGAGATTTTGGAAAATTATTTCAAAACAGATGCAAATTACGAAAACGAACACGATCGTGACGAACTTCGCCGTCGTGGTTTTGAAGAGTTAAAGTTAATCGGAGAAATCCAAGTTTATCAATTGTTGATGAACTCAGATGACGATAGAGCCAAATTATAATAATCAATCCCTTGTCGTGTGGCAAGGGATTTTTGGTGTGTTTAATAGTATCAGATTTTCGTTGTTTTTTTCATTCCTTTTATTGCATTTAGGCATTGTAGTCCGTCAGATTGTTTTGCTCTAGTACCTTCGTATTCTTTTGGTAATAAGCTAAAAAAAGCCTTCCAGAGATTAACATAAAATGTAATAAATACTATATTTCGGTAAAAACTACCTACATCAGCGGAATGGTTGATATCATAGATAAAAGGAATCATACATACAAACAAAATGATGTTAACAAGCGGTCCCGCCAAAAACACGATCAAATTTTTCTTGTAATACCAATCTTCATAATCATCATCTAAGTAGCATGCTCCATCGGCGGGAATTAAATGTATTTTAAACCTTTTGGTTTTCAATATTTGTTTGCCTCTTCCGATTTCAATTCTCCATTTCTTTGATTGATAAGCTAAGCGATAAGCAATAGCATGTCCCATCTCATGTAAGAGTTGAGAAATTTGATAAACAAAATAAGATATTACGACTATCATTAGTGTATTAAACATTTTAACCTCGATTATGTAAATTATACAATTATAAATTAGTTCTTAATTATTTCAATTATTCTTCTACCGTCGCTAGGAACATCTCTTTTATAATAAATTGGTAACAAAGTCCAGAAAAGTTGTGCCATATTAAATCGCAACAAAAACTTTATTGATTCTTGAAAAAGATATGAATATCCAGCTATCATTTTCCCTTCACTTATTAGTAATGGAATTGTAACAATCAGTACTATTAAATTAAATAATGGTCCACCTAATGGAATCATTATTTTTTGTAATTTGCTCTTGCTATTATAATATTCCCAATCTAACTGTGGGAGTATTTTCCCAACAACAATTATAGGTCTTATAATAAGTCTTTTAGTTTCAAATAAAACCTTACCAAGTCCCATATCTATTTTCCAATCTTTACATTTAAAGAAAATAATACACATTAAAATATGTCCCATTTCATGACAAAAAACAAGTACAATTATTATCAAGTATTTGATGATAACTTCCAGCAATATTGTATCCTCCTGAATATTTATGATTACGATTTCATTCTAACTCCCTACACTATTTTTTGTCAAGTATTTTGTTAAAATATACTCATTTTTGGAGTAGATGATGAGTTGTGTATCCCTTGTCAGTGAAACAATCAGATTACTGCTGTTAAAATTACAATTAGTACTCTAATAAGCTTTTAACTAAGCGAGTCATCTGGAGAAAATTGCGTCAAATTCAATCGAAGAAATTCGTTAAAAAATCTCATTGTTTGAGTGCGTAGCACGAGTTTGAGATTTTAGAATTTCGAGATTAGAATTTGCCAATTTACGTAAGCCAGACGATGCGTGTTACGACTTTTATTCCGTATGTTTGTATAGCGATTTATTTTCGTAAGTCAGATATTCGTGCAAATCAGTTTTCTGATTTTTTGATCCGAAACAGTCTTGGCTGTGTGCTAATTTCCAAATAAAAAATGGGATCACAAGACTGATATGTACCCTCTTTACTGGACAAACCAGTAAGGAGGGTATTTTTATGAAATATAGTTATGAATTTAAAAAAGAATGCGTACAGTTGTACAGAGAAGGAAGATGGGCGGATACACCTGAAGGAGT